>JAATFK010000604.1 GCA_015655225.1 Solirubrobacterales bacterium
CGACGCGATCCTCCAGGACGAGATCCGCAAGGCCGGCATCTACCGCGAGCTGTGGCAGTCCTTCTGCGTGCTGCCCGACATCCGGACGGTCGGCGTGCAGGGCGACGAGCGCACCTACGGCTACGTCGTCGCCATCCGCGCGGTGACGTCCGACGACGCGATGACGGCCGACTGGGCGCGGCTGCCGTACTACCTGCTGGAGCAGATCGCCTCGCGCATGATCAACGAGATCCGCGAGGTCAACCGGGTCGTGCTCGACATCACGAGCAAGCCCCCCGGCACGATCGAATGGGAGTAGCGCCCCCAGCGCTCCCGCCGGTCCGCGCCTAGCGCGGCGGCGCCACGTCGTCGTCCTTGCGCTGGGGCTCCTCGCCGTCGAGGTAGCCGCCGGGGCGGGCGCGTCCCTCCGGATGGAAGGTCGAGTAGAGCAGCACCACCACGCAGATGATCGTGACCGCGAGGCCGAGGTAGCCGAAGACGGAGAACGCGAAGACGGGCATCTCCGGAGCGTAGTCCTGTTGGCTCGCGGGCGCCCGCTCGGGTCGCGAGGCATCATCCGTCGTCGTCCCCTATAGTGATCGGACGCCGCGCCCCTGTTGCGCGGCCACTTCTATGCCATGAAGACTTACGTCGCCAACTCATCCGACCGCGAGCGCAACTGGCTCATCGTCGACGCCAACGGGCAGACGCTCGGCCGGCTCGCGACGCAGATCGCCGACGCCCTCCGCGGCAAGCGCAAGCCCACCTACACGCCCCACGTCGACACCGGCGACTTCGTCGTCGTCGTCAACGCCGAGAGAATCTCGGTCTCGGGCAACAAGTGGTCCGACAAGCGCTACGACCGCCACTCCGGCTACCCGGGCGGCCTCCGCTCCCGCACGCTCGAGGAGATGCTCGACCGGCGTCCCGAAGAGGTCATCCGCCTCGCCGTCAAGGGAATGCTGCCGCGCAACCGCCTCGCGCGCAAGCAGATCACGAAGCTGAAGATCTACGCGGGCCCTGAGCATCCGCACGTCGCCAAGCAGCCGCAACCAATGGAGATCAACTCGTGAGCGACGCTCAGCAGCCGCCTGAAGACGAGCAGCGCGACCCGGCCGCCGAGGCGCCCGCGGAGACGCCCGCCGTCGAGGCCGCCAGCGAAGCGCCGGAGCCCGCCGCCGCCGAGACCCCGGTCGAGCAGCCCGCCGCGGCCGCCCCCACCGCGGACGACAGCGACGACGAGGAGATCATCGAGGAGACGCCCCGCGTCAAGCCCGAGATCCCCGGCGCCGACCTGGTCCCGGACATCGTCCTCGAAGGCGCCGAGACCCCGGCCCGCGAGGGTGACGAGGACGAGGACGCGACGACCGCCTCGTCCGAGAGCGACGACGACGTCGACACGAAGCCGATCGCCGACGCGACGATCAACCTCGCCGCCGGCGCGCGCTACTCCGCCACCGGCAAGCGCAAGACGGGCGTCGCCCGCGTGATCCTGAGACCGGGCACCGGCCAGTACACGATCAACGGCAAGACGCTCGACGAGTTCTTCCCGCGCCCGACGCTCCAGCGCAACATCCGCCAGCCGCTCGAAGCGGTCGGCTACGAGGAGCGCATGGACGTCTTTGCGAAGCTGCACGGCGGTGGCGTCTCGGCTCAGGCCGGCGCGCTGCGCCACGGCATCTCGCGCGCTCTGCTGGAGGCCGACCCGAACCTTCGCGGCGAGCTCAAGAGACGCGGCTTCCTCACGCGCGATCCGCGCGTCAAGGAGCGCAAGAAGGCCGGTCTCAAGAAGGCGCGCAAGAAGCCGCAGTTCTCGAAGCGCTAACGCGCTTCCCGCTGCCATGGCCCGTCGCCTGTTCGGCACGGACGGCGTACGCGGTGTCGCCGGCGAGTTCCTCTCGGCCGACCTGACGCTCTCGCTCGCGCGCGCGGCCACGCTGCGCGTCGCGACCGAGCGGCCGCGCGTGCTCGTGATCCGCGACACGCGCGAGTCGGGGGAGATGCTGGAGGCGGCGGTCGCCGCCGGCGTCGCGGCCGCGGGCGGCGACGCGCTCCTCGGCGGCGTGCTGCCGACGCCCGCCGCGCCGCTGCTGGTCAAGCGCTACGGCTTCGACCTCGCGGTCGTGCTGTCGGCCTCGCACAACCCCTTCGCCGACAACGGCGTCAAGTTCTTCGGCGCCGACGGCGACAAGCTCTCCGACGCGGTCGAGGAGGAGATCGAGGCGCTGCTCGACGTGCCGCCCGCCTCGCCGACCCGGATCGGCCGCGTCACGCAGCTGCACGGGACGCTCGACGACTACCTGCGCGAGCTGCAGAGCCGCTTCGCGACGCTCGACCTGAGCGGACGCCGGATCCTGCTCGACTGCGCCAACGGCGCGACCTTCCACGCCGCGCCGGAGATCTTCCGCCGCCTCGGCGCCGAGGTCGAGGTGCTGCACGACACGCCCGACGGCCGCAACATCAACGCCGGCTGCGGCTCGACGCACATCGAGACGATCGCTGCCGCGATCGTGCAGGGCGGCCACGACGCCGGCTTCGCCTTCGACGGCGACGGCGACCGCGTGCTGGCGGTCGACCGCGACGGCACCGTCGTGGACGGCGACGAGCTGGTCGCACTCGCGGCGCTCCACCTGCGCGCCACCGACCGCCTGCCCGGCAACGGCGTCGCGGTCACGGTGATGACGAACTACGGCTTCCACACCGCGATGGCGAGCGCCGGGATCGCGGTCGAGACGACCGCCGTCGGCGACCGCTACGTGCTGGAGGCGCTGCGCAAGCGCGGCTGGGCGCTCGGCGGCGAGCAGTCGGGCCACATCGTGGAGCTGGGCTTCGCGCCCTCCGGCGACGGGATCGCGAGCGCGCTGCTGACGCTCGAGGCGCTCGGCGACGTCGCGCTGGCCGACCGTCACGCGATGGAGAAGCTGCCGCAGCGGCTCGTCAACGTCCGCCTGCCCGACCGCGCCGCGGTCGAGCGGGTCGCGAACGACGGGGCGATGCGCGACGCGATCGACCAGGAGGAGCTGGACCTCGCCGGCCGCGGGCGCGTGCTCGTCCGCGCCTCCGGGACCGAGCCGCTGCTGCGCGTGATGGTCGAGGCGCCGAGCGAGCAGGAGGCCGACGCGGTCTGCGCCCGGCTCGTCGCGCTCGCCGAGGCGGCGGCCGGTCTGCCGGCTTCCTGAGCCGGAATCCGGACGACCGGCGCCGCGCCCGCTACCATCTGAACCGCCCAGTTCGGGCACTCAGCCGCCGCACGTGCGGCTTTCGTCGTTCCACACGGAGGTTCCCCATGTGCGGCATCGTCGGTTACGTCGGCGCCCTTCCGGTCCGCGACACGCTGCTCGCAGGCCTCGAGAAGCTCGAATACCGCGGCTACGACAGCGCTGGCATCTCCGTCCTGAACGGTGACCACGTCGACTCGATCCGCGCGGTCGGCAACCTGCAGGCGCTGCGCGACGCGATCGCCGCCGAGCCGGCCCCGGAGCCGGTCGCGAACGGCGCTCCGGTCGCGCTCGCCGAGCCGGGCTCCGGCATCGGCCACACCCGTTGGGCGACGCACGGCCGCGTCAGCGAGCGCAACGCGCACCCGCACGTCGACTCCGACGGGCGCATCCACATCGTCGTCAACGGCATCGTCGAGAACTACATGGCGCTCAAGCGCCGGCTCGGCGACGAGGGCGCGGTCTTCAGCTCCGAGACCGACGCCGAGGTGATCGCCCACCTGATCGCCCACCACTACGACGGCGACCTGCCGCTCGCCGTGCGGGCCGCCTACGCCGAGCTGGACGGCCACTTCGCGTTCGTCGCGATGAGCGCCGAGGAGCCCGGCCTACTGGTCGGCGCGCGGCGCGAGTGCCCGCTCGTCGTCGGCCGCGGCGACGGCGAGCAGTTCCTCGCCTCCGCCGTCCCCGCGTTCCTGGAGCGCACCCGCACGGTCCAGTACATCGAGGACGGCGAGCTGGTCGTCCTGCGGCCCGACGGCGTCGAGTTCATGACCGCCGTCGGCGAGCCGATCGTCCGCGAGACGGTCGAGATCGACTGGGACGAGGAGACCGCCGAGAAGGGCGGCTTCGACACCTTCATGCTGAAGGAGATCCACGAGCAGGCCGACGCGGTCGCCGAGACCGTCGCCGACCGCACCGCGCGCGGCGACGGCGTCGACCTCGACGAGCTCGGCACGATCGACGACGACTTCCTGCGCGAGGTCCGCCGCATCATCATCGTCGCCTGCGGCACCTCGTACCACGCCGGCCTGATCGGCCGCTACGCGATCGAGGAGTGGGCGCGCGTCCCGATCGAGATGGACGTCGCTTCCGAGTACCGCTACCGCAACCCGGTCGTCGGTCCCGGCGACCTCGTGATCGGGATCTCGCAGTCGGGCGAGACGGCCGACACGCTCGCGGCGATGCGGCTCGCCCGTCAGCGCGGCGCGAAGGTGCTGGCGGTCACGAACGTGATGGGCTCGCAGGCGACGCGCGACGCCGACGGCGTCCTCTTCACCCGCGCCGGCCTCGAGATCGGCGTCGCCGCGACGAAGACGTTCGTCAGCCAGGTCGCCGCGATGTACCTGCTCGGCCTGCGCCTCGCGGAGCTGCGCGGCACGCTCGAGCCCGAGCGCCTGACCGACCTGATCACCGAGCTGAAGCGGCTGCCGCACGCGATCGCCGCGATCGTCGAGCACGACGACGCGCAGATCAGAGAGATCGCCCGCGCCCACTACCAGTCCGAGTTCTTCCTCTACCTCGGGCGCCACGTCGGGCTGCCGGTCGCGCTCGAGGGCGCGCTGAAGCTGAAGGAGATCTCCTACATCGCGACCGACGCGTACGCCGCCGGCGAGATGAAGCACGGGCCGATCGCGCTGCTCGACGACCAGACGCCGGTCGTCGTCGTCGCGACCGACTCGCCGGTGCTCGACAAGGTGATCTCGAACATGCAGGAGGTCCGCGTCCGCGGCGCGCACGTGATCGCGGTCGTGACCGAGGGCAACCGCGAGATCGGCGAGCACGCGGAGCAGACGGTCGCGATCCCCGCGACCGACTGGATGCTCGCGCCGCTGCTCGCGGTCGTCCCGCTCCAGCTGCTCGCCTACCACGTCGCCCGGCTGCGCGGCCTCAACGTCGACCAGCCGCGCAACCTCGCCAAGACCGTCACGGTCGAATAGCGCTCGCGGGCGGATCCGGCGCCCGGTGGGTACGATCGATGGCGTGAACGGCGTCGGCATCGACCAGCTCGAGATCGACCGGCTGGAGCAGGCGCTCGCGCGCCGGCCGCGGCTCGCCGAGCGGCTCTTCACCGCCGGCGAGCGCGCGTACGCGGCCGAGCGGGCGCGTCCCGGTCAGCACCTCGCGGCGCGCTTCTGCGCGAAGGAGGCGGTCGCGAAGGCCCTCGGGCTGACCGCCTGGGACTTTCGCGACGTCGAGGTCGTGCGCGGCAGCGACGGGCCGCCGCGCGTCGTGCTGCACGGGCCGGTCGCGGCCCACGCCGACGCGCTCGGCGTCGCCGCCGTCCACGTCTCGCTGACCCACACCCGCCGCGACGCCTCCGCGATCGCGATCCTCGCATGAGCGCCCCCTTCCCGAGCTGGCTCGAGCCGCTGCTCGACGCCGGCCAGCAGCGCGCGCTCGACCGCTGGGCGATCGAGGAGCGCGGCGTCCCCGGCATCGTCCTGATGGAGCGCGCCGCCGAGGGGCTCGCGCGGATCGTCGCCGAGGCCGTCCCGGAGGGCGAGCTGGCGGTCGTCTGCGGCAAGGGCAACAACGGCGGCGACGGGCTCGCCGCCGCGCGCCTGCTGCGCGAGGCCGGCCGTCAGGTCGACGTGATGCTGCTGCCGGACCCGTCCGAGCTGGAAGGGGACGCGCGCACGAACCTCGAGCAGCTGCCGGGAGCGCCGCCCCGCGTCTTCAACCCCGGCGCGCTGTTCGAGGTCGCCGGGATCGTCGACGCGGTCCTCGGCACCGGCGC
>JAATFK010000038.1 GCA_015655225.1 Solirubrobacterales bacterium
AAGAGGTCGCGGATGCGGGCGGCGCCGACGCCGACGAGCGATTCGACGAACTCGGCGCCGGAGGCGGAGAAGAAGGCGGCATCGGCCTCGCCGGCGGTCGCGCGCGCGAGCAGCGTCTTGCCGGTTCCGGGAGGCCCGACGAGCAGGACGCCCTTGGGGGCGGCGGCGCCCATGTCGAGGTATCTCGACGGATCGTCGAGGAAGTCGCGGATCTCGCGCAGCTCCGCCAGCGCCTCGCCCGCTCCCGCGACCGAGTCGAATGTGATCGGCGAGTCGCCGCTCGCGCGTCGTCCGCGTCCGCGGAAGTTCGAGAACGAGGCGATCCCGCCGGCCGCGCCGTCGCGGCCGAGTCGCATGAAGAACGCGAACAAGCAGACCAGGAGCAGAATCGGCAGCAGGAACTGCACGACGATCGCCCGGGCCGGCTTGCCCGGCTGCGGGTTGGTGGTGACCCGCGCGCCGCCCTTCTCCAAGGTGCGGAACAGCTCCAGCGTCGCCGCATCCGAACCGGGGTAGTCGGAGTAGATCTGCAGGCCGGTATCAGTCTGAGCCTCAACCTGATGGTCATGGTCGAGCAGCGTGGCGCTCCGCAGGCGCTGCGCGCTCGCGAGGTTCGTCACGGTGGTGAGGGCGACCTGCTCGCCGGTCGCCTCCGGGCCGAGCGACCTGAGCAGGACGAAGAAGGTGACCCCGAGGGCGACCGTGACGATCAGGAGGAACGTCGCGACCATGTCCCGGGTGATCACGCGCGCGACCGTCCCGAGCGTGTTGAGGACGCGCTGAAGCACGAGCGCCGTGGGAGAGCGCTTGCGCCGCGACGCCGCCAGGCGTGGGTTTGTCATGCGGGCACTAGAGGCGAGTCGGGCGCGGACGCAGCATCACCGATAAGAGTGAGGCGCGAATCGACTCGGCTTGTTACGAAGCTGAGAACGCCGACCGAAATTGCCGGCTGCTGTTCACAGCCGGGTGTACATACCACGAGAGCACGTAGACGTTCAACTTCCTACAGGACAGGCAAAAGCGTCGGATCGTCCACCGACCGATCGCCTGCAAGTGTTGACGTCAAGATTACGAATTCTTCACGATTCCAGGCGCAGGGCCTCCAGACTGTCGCTAATGCGTTTGAGCGGGAGAGGCCGTACGGCCGTGGTGGGCCTGCTCGTGCTCGCCATCGCGGCTGGGGTGTGGACGTTTCCCCACGGCCACCCGGCGCGCGCTGCATCGGGAGGGGCGCTTAGCTTCCAGTCGGTGCTCGGGGCCCCGGCGAGCGGGATCAGATTGATCGGGGGCGCGTCGCAGGGCGAGGCCGGCGAGACGTGGGCATACGGCACGCCGGCCGCGTCGTCGAGCAGCTCGACGGCGCCGGCCGACGAATTGCTCCGTTACACGGGCGCGCAGGGAACATGGCAGCTCGTGCCGCTTGTCGACGCGCAGGGAGCCGCCGTGCCGGTCGACCCGCTCTGGCAGCTGACGTCGGTGACGCCGCACGCCGGTCTCGCGCTCGTGGGTGAGACGACCGGCGGCGGGGGCGCCCAGGGCCTGGTCACCCGCGATCCCGACGGTGCGTTCGTCCTCGCCCCCGTGCCGACGACGGGCGCCGACACGACGCGCCCGCCGACGACGAGCACGACGCCGACGACGACCACCGGCACGACGCCGACGACGACCACGAGCACGAGCACGACACCGACCACGACGACGAGCACGACGCCGACGACCACCAGCACGACCACGACCGGGTCGACGCCTCCGCCGCCCGGGGCCGTGCTGGGCCAGGGCGAGACGCTGGCGCCCCCGAACGGCACGCAGGGAACCATCGCCCCGACGCTGGCGGCGATCGACGACGGCGGTCACACCGGCGTGCTGATCGCCCCCGTGCGCGGCGACAGAACCACGATCGCGCCCGGCGTCCTCCACTACGACGGGGCGGGCTGGTCGCGCGAGAGCGTCTGCGCGACGCTGGCGAGCGACGGCACCTGCAGCGCGCCCACCGGGAGCTTCACGGTCCTCGCGCTCGTGGCCGCCGGGCCACAGTTCGCGTGGATGCTGGCCCAGAGCGGCAACGCGGCGCCCGTGCTCTATCAGCGCGTCGTGACCGACGGGGAGCCGACGATCTGGCTGGCGCGCCATCCGCAGACGTGGCTGCTCGGCACGGGAACGGCTTCGGCGGGCGAGCACGCCGCCCCCCAGGCGCTGACCCCCACGACCCAGGGCGTCTGGGTCGACGCGGCGATCACGGGCTCCAGCGCCGCCAGTGGGACGGTGCTGGTGCCGGCCGGGACGCCCGATGGGGCGCCGCTCGGCACGTGGTGCTACCCGGCCGGCGCGTGTGGAGCGGGGACCGGGTCGCTGGCCGCCCCGCTGCCGGCGACCGGGAGCTACGGGAGCGTGGCGTTCGCGGGCTCGTCGGCGAGCGATCTCGGCTCCCGGGTCATCACCGGGCTGCCGAGCGGGGCCCTGCTGACCTTCGGTGGTGGGGGCGATTTCAGCTACACCGTCGGCGGCGGTCAGACCGGGCCGACGGCTGCGTTCAGCGCGCCGCACGAGGGCTGGCTCGAGGGCAGCGTGGGACCGCTGGTGCACGTCACCACGAGCCCCGCCCCGAGCCAGCTGCGGAACTGGCCGGTTCCCTTCCGCCAGCCGCTGCTCGCACTGGCGACGTCGCCGGGTGCGACCCCCGGCGACACCGGCGCCGCGGCGCTCGCCGTCGGCCTCGATGGCGAGATCGCCCGGTACGCGCCCGGACAGGGCTGGGAGCCCGAGTTCTTGTACGGCGCGAGCGGCGCGCGGCAGACGCCGGTGCTGCGGGGCGTCGCCTGGCCCGATTCCGACCACGCCTACGCGGTCGGCGA
>JAATFK010000700.1 GCA_015655225.1 Solirubrobacterales bacterium
CCAGCCGGTGATGTTCGTGCTGCTGTTCGTCTACGTCTTCGGCGGCGCGATCAACACGCCCGGCTACAGCTACGTCGACTACCTGATCCCGGGGATCATCGTTCAGAACATCGCGTTCGGCGGCTTCGTGACCGCGCTCGGCCTCTCCGAGGACCTGCGCAAGGGGCTGATCGACCGCTTCCGCTCGCTGCCGATGGCGCGAGCGGCGGTGCTCGCCGGCCGGACGCTCGCCGACGTGGTGACGAACCTGCTGTCGGTCTGCGTGCTCGTCGTGACGGGGCTGATCATCGGCTTCTCGTTCCACAGCAGCGTCGGGCTCGTGATCGGCGGCTTCGGGCTGCTGCTGCTGTTCGGCTACGCGTTCTCGTGGGTCTTCGCGCTGCTGGGGATGATCGTCTCCTCGCCGGAGGCGGCCAACTCGGTCGGCTTCATCGCCGTCTTCCCGCTGACGTTCATCTCGTCCGCGTTCGTCCCGACCCAGTCGATGCCGGCCGCGCTGCGGTGGTTCGCGAACGTGAACCCGTTCACGATCGTCGTCGACGCGATGCGCTCGCTGTGGCTCGGCGCGCCGGCCGGCAACTACGTCTGGGGCGCGGTCGTCTGGTCGCTCGCGATCCTCGCCGTCTTCGCCCCGCTGGCGGTCTGGCGCTACCGCAAGGCGGCCGGTCACTAGACCGGCCGCCGCGCGGCGGCGCACGACGCGCCGCCGCGTCAGTCGAGCTTGAAGCCGATCTTCAGGCTGACCTGGAAGTGCTCGACCTGGCCGTTCTCGATGTGGCCGCGGATGTCCGTGACCTCGAACCAGTCGAGCCCGTGGAGCGTCTCGCCTGCCTTCGCGACGCCCGAGCGGATCGCGTCCGCGAGGCTCTCGGTCGACGTGCCGGTCAGCTCCGTGATCTTGTACGTGTCAGCCATGGCTGGGTGCTCCTCGGTCGGGGTCACATGCGACTGAGGAGGGTCCTACCCCCGGCGGCCCTCTTCGACCGGGACTACTCGACGCACTCGGACGCGGCGGCGGCGCAGTCGAGCGCGTTGCCCGCCGTCGCGCGCTGCAGCAGGCCGTAGAGCGTCTCCCGCTCGGCCGGGTCGAGCGCGCCCAGCACGTCCTCCTCGGCGGCCGCGAGCGCGCACTCGGCCTCGTCGAGCCTGCGCAGCCCGGCGGCCGTCAGCTCCACGTCGTGCCGGCGGCGATCCTCGGCTGAGCGACGGCGCGCGATCAGCTCCGCCGACTCGAGGTCGTTGAGCAGGCCGACGAGGTTCGTGCGGTCGATCCGAAGCAGCGTCGCGAGCGCCTGCTGCGTGCTGCCGCCCTGGTCGCGCAGCAGCGTCAGCGCGACGAGATGGCGCGGGCGCAGGCCGAGCGGCGTGAGCGCAGCCTCCGAGCGCAGGCGCGTGAGGCGTGCGAGGTGCTCGAGCAGCGCGGCGGAGCGATGGGTGGCGGCAGGCGTGGTGGCGATCCACCGAGTGTAGGCCAGCTCGATGGAACTGTTCTATGCTGTCATTCGTTTGCAGTCCACAAACCAATTGTGAAGGATCACTCATGTCCAGCTTGCTGCACATCGACTCGAGCATCCAGGGCGAGCGCTCGATCAGCCGTCGCCTGACGGCCCGCGCCGCCGACGCCTGGCGCGCCGCCCACCCCGACGGCACGGTCACCTACCGCGACTTCGCCGTCGACCCGATCCCGCACATCGACGCCGCCAGCGGGCTCGCGGGGATGGTCCCGCCGGACCAGCACACGCCCGCCCAGGCCGCTTCATGGGCGCTGACGCACGAGCTCGTGGGCGAGATCCTCGCCGCCGACACGATCCTGCTCGGCCTGCCGCTCTACAACTTCGGTCCTCCCAGCACCGTCAAGGCCTGGGTCGACCACCTGATCGCCCAGGGCGTCTCGATCGACGCCGCGACCGGCGAGGGCCTCCTCGGCGGCCGCGACATGATCGTGATCGCCGCGCGCGGCGGCGGCTACGGAGCCGGCACGCCACGCGAGGGCTGGGACCACGCCGAGGCGTGGCTTCCCCACGGCGTCTCGCTCACCGGACTGGAGCCGCGCTTCATCACCGCCGAGCTGACGCTCGCCGACGTCAACCCGCAGATGGCCGAGCTGCGGCCGCTGGCAGCGGAGAGCCTGGCCAACGCCGAGCGCGAGATCGACGCGCTCTGGAGCGCCGCGGTCGCCTAGGCGGTCCTCAGCGTCTCGCGCGCGGCTGCGGCGGCTCTGCGGTCCCGCTCAGGCCGCGCGCGAGGCGGAGGCGAGCAGGCGCTGGTCGGCCTCGTCGGCCAGGTGCTGGTGGGACGGGCAGTAGCCGTTGTGGACGAGCGGCACGCGCTGGCACGGCACGCTGCGGCGCGTCAGCGCGCGGCAGGCGAGCGGGTGGCCGGCGAGGTCGAAGCCCTCGCTCAGCTGCGCCGTGAGGAACTCGTCGGCGCTCGCGATGTAGTGCTCAACGACGCAGCGCATGCGCGCCTGGGCGGCGAGCGGGAAGTACGGCCGGATGTCGAGGATCAGCCGGCGGGCCGGCCGATAGAAGCTGTAGCGGTCGCGGCCGAGACGCTCGACGGTGTGCTCGCAGGCGCGCAGCACGGCCTCGCGGTTGCTGACGCCGCCGGTGCCCGGCGAGCTGCCGTCGATGATGTCGTCCACCAGCTCGCGATAGATCGCGCGACTGAAGCGGTACACGTCGGTTCTCCTCCTGACTCCCCGCAATGTGAGTGCCATTGCGATAGTCGGAGTATCACCTATTGTGGTTTCGCTGTCCACCAACCGTCGAGCAGGAGGTCAGACGATGCGGGTGTCAGATCCGGCGGCGATCGATTCGGTCGCGGTCGTCGGTGCGGGCTTCATGGGCTCGGGGATCGCCGAGTCGCTTGCGCGAGCAGGCGTCGACGTCCTCCTCTACGAGCCCTCGGCGGGCCCGCTGGAACGCTCGCGTGAGCGCACCGAGGCGTCGGTCTCGCGCGCGGTCCGCGGCGACAAGCTGACGCGTCAGGAGGCCGACGACCTGCTCGGCCGGATCGCCTGGACGCCGGAGCTGGGCGACCTGGCCGACGCCTCGCTCGCGATCGAGGCGATCGTCGAGGACCAGGCCGCGAAGGCTGCCGTCTTCGCGCAGCTCGACGAGGTGCTCGGGGAGGACGCGCTGATCGCGTCGAACACCTCTTCGATCCCGATCGCCGAGCTGGCGGCCGCCACGGCGCGTCCCGATCGAGTACTCGGGCTGCACTTCTTCTCACCGGTACCGGTGATGAGACTGGTCGAGATCGTCGTCGCGCTGGAGACGTCGGACGAGACGGTCGCGCGCGCCGAGCGGCTGGTCGAGCGGCTCGGGAAGCGCGCGGTGCGGACGAAGGACCGCTCCGGCTTCGTCGTCAACATGCTGCTGATCCCGTACCTGATGGCGGCCGTGCGGATGTTCGAGGAGGGCTTCGCCTCACGCGAGGACATCGACGCCGCGATGCAGCTCGGCGCCGGGCACCCGATGGGCCCGCTGACGCTCGCCGACTTCATCGGCCTCGACGTGCTGTACGCCGTCTGCGACTCGCTCTACGAGGAGTTCAAGCGCGACGAGTACGCGCCGCCGCCGCTGGTGAAGCGGATGGTCGCCGCCGGGCGCCTCGGGCGCAAGACGGGGCGCGGCTTCTACGAGTACCAGCCGGAGCGCGCGCCGGTCAGAGGCTGAGGGCGCTAGCCGAAGTCGCCGGCGGCGGCGCGCAGCGCGCCGAGCAGGTCGATCAGCGTGGCGAGCTGCCCGTCCGCCAGCGGCTGGAGGCCGAAGCGGGCCTCGTTGAGCGCCGTCGTCGCTCCCTCGGCGGCGGTGCGGCCGGCCGGGGTGATCACCGCGAGGGTCGTGCGGCGGTCGGAGGGATGCGGCTCGCGGCGCGCCAGCTCGGCGCGTTCGAGGCCGTCGACGAGGTTCGTGACGCTCGTGCGGTGGACCTGGAGGCGCGCGCCCATCTTGCCGAGCGGGAGCGAGCCGGTGCGGCTGAGGAAGAGCAGCATCAGGGCTTCGTAGCGGGGGAACGTGAGGGAGAAGGGGGCGACCGTCTCGTTCAGCCGCGCCATCAGGATCTGCTGGGTCCGCATGATCGAGGTCGTCGCCGCCATCGGCGCCGCCGTGGGCTCGCCCCAGTGTCTGGCCCAGTGGTGCGCGGCCTCCTCGATCGGATCGAAGGGGAGCGTCTCAGCCACGGATCCCCCCGTGTTCGCACGTGTCGCGCAGCATCCGACGAACATTACGCATCGGGCGCCCGCGTGGCCGTCGCTTCCCCGACGGCTATGATGCGCCGACGCGTGGCGGTGCGAGGAAGCCGGTGAGAGACCGGCGCGGTCGCGCCACTGTGATCGGCAGCTCCGCTCGGAGCTTGCCGGGAGCCAGACACTTCACCACCGCGCGACCGACCCAGACACGGGACGCGTGATCCCGAGGAGGCACCATGGCGACCACAACCGTCTGCGCCCGCGGTGGCCGAACCGACCGCTGCCCGGGGATCCTGCGCCTCCACGAGGCCGGCGACGGCGCGCTCGCCCGCGTGCGGCTGCCGGGTGGCCGCGCGAGCGCCGAGGCGCTCGACGCCCTCGCCGCCGGCGCGCGGCTCGGCAACGGGATCGCGGAGCTGACCTCGCGGGCGTCGGTGCAGCTGCGGGGGCTGGTTGCTGGGGGGTCGGATGCGCTGGTGGCGGTGCTTCGCGGGGGCGGCCTGATGCCCTCCGCCGCGCACGACCGCGTGCGCAACGTGCTGGCGAGCCCGTTCGGGGGGCGCGTCGGGGTCGGGGAGCTCGGGAGCGATGACGTGGTCGCGGCGCTCGACGCGGGGCTCTGCGCGGACGCGGGGCTCGCGGAGCTGCCGGGGCGGTTTCTCTTCGCGGTCGACTGCGGGGACGGCTTCGTCGATCGTGGGGCGACGGACGTGGGACTCGTGGCCGGCCTCGGTGCGTGGCGGCTCTGGCTCGCGGGGCGTGCGACGGCCCTCGTCGCGGACGACGCGGCCGGAGCGGCCGAGCTGGCGCTCGCGGCCGCGCGGGCGTTCCTCGCGGTGCGGGGTGCTGGTGGCGGTGACGCGGACGCGGGCGCGGGCAGCGGCGGCACGGCGGGCGGCGCGCGGGCAGGCGACGACGCGGCGGCCGGCGCGTGGCACGTGCGGGACCTGCCGGACGGCGCCGCCCGGCTCGCGAACGCGCTCGGGACGACGCTCGGCGATGGCACGCCGGCGACCGCACCCGTCGCCCCGGCCCTCGGCCCCCGCCACCAGCGCGACGGGCGCGTCGCGCTGACCGCCCTCCCCCGCCTCGGACGGCTCGACGCCGGTCAGCTCGACGCCCTTGCGGCGCTCGTGCGCGCGGCTGGCGACGGTGCCGACGTGCGGCTCTCGGGCGAGCGGACGATCACCGTCGTCGACATCGAGCCCGCGCGTGCCGGCGCGCTCGCCGACGGCCTCGCCGCGATCGGCCTGCTGGTCGCCGAGGACGCCGGCTGGGAGGGGCTGTCGGCCTGCTCCGGCGCGGGCGCCTGCCGCCGCGCCCGGATCGACGTGCGCGCCGCCGCCGAGGTGCGCGCGACGCAGCGCGGCCCCGGCGCGCCGCGCGAGCACTGGTGCGCCTGCGACCGCGGCTGCGGGATGCCGCGCGGCCAGGGCGTCGTCCAGGTCGCCGCTGCCGGCGACGACGAGCGCGTCGGCGGCGACCACCCCGCCCTCGACGCCGAGGCGGCCGTCCACGTGACCGTCGCCGGCGCGACGACGACGGCCCGCTCGGCGGCCGACGCGATCGCGCTGCTCGCGACGCCGGCCAAGGTCGAGGTCCCCGCGTGATCGCCTACGAGCGCGACGGCGCCGAGATCTACCGGCAGTCGTTCGCGATCATCCGCGCGGAGGCCGACCTGAGCGGGCTCGATCCGGTCCTCGCCCGCACCGTCGTGCGGATGATCCACGCCAGCGGCATGGTCGACCTGCGTCGCGACGTCGCCTTCTCCCCCGGCTTCGGCGCCGCCGCGGTCACCGCGCTCCAGGGCGGCGCGCCGATCCTCTGCGACACGATGATGGTCGCCTCCGGCGTCACGCGCAGACGCCTGCCGGCCGACAACGAGGTCGTCTGCACGCTCCCCGAGCCGGGCATCCCGGAGCTGGCGCGCGAGCTCGGCACGACCCGCAGCGCCGCCGCGATGGAGCGCTGGCGCGACCGCCTCGACGGCTCTCTCGTCGTGATCGGCAACGCCCCGACCGCCCTCTTCCACCTGCTGGAGATGGTCGCCGGCGGCGCCGGCCGGCCGGCCGCCGTGATCGGCGTCCCGGTCGGCTTCGTCGGCGCGGCCGAGTCGAAGGTCGCGCTGACCGAGGATCGGTCGGGGCTCGAGCACCTGGTCGTCCACGGCCGCCGCGGCGGCAGCGCGATCGCCGCCGGCGCCGTCAACGCGCTCGCGACCGACGTCGAATGACGCCTCCCGAGCCCACGGCCGCCCCCGGCCGCCTCGTCGGCGTCGGCGTCGGCCCCGGTGACCCCGAGCTGCTGACGCTCAAGGCGACGCGCGCGATCGCCGACGCCGACGTCGTCGCCTACCCCTCGGCCCGCCACGGCCAGAGCGTCGCGCGCCGGATCGCGGCGCCGTACCTGCGGGCCGACCACCTCGAGGTGCTGCTGAGATTCCCGGTCACGACCGAGCTGGTCGAGCATCCGGGCGGCTACGAGGTCGCGCTGCAGGAGTTCTACGACGAGGCCTCGGAGGAGCTGGCGGTCCATCTCGACGCCGGCCGCGACGTCGCGATCCTGTGCGAGGGCGATCCGTTCTTCTACGGCTCCTACATGTACTTCCACGACCGCCTCGCGCCCCGCTACGAGACGACCGTGATCCCCGCCGTGACGGCGTTCAGCGCCGCCGCCGCGGCCGCCGGCAGACCGCTCGTCAAGCGCGACGACGTGTTCATGGCCCTGCCCGGCACGCTCCCCGTCGAGACGCTCGCGGAGCACCTGCGCCACGCCGACGCGGCGGTCGTGATGAAGCTCGGGCGGACGTTCCCGCACGTGCGTGAGGCGGCCGAGCTGGCCGGCGTGCAGGAGCGCGGGATCTACGTCGAGCGGGCCAGCTCGGAGCGGGAGCGGGTCATGCCGCTCACCGACGTCGGGGAGCAGGTCCCCTACATGTCGCTCGTGCTCGTGCCGACCGACCAGACCGGCCCGCGCTCGGTCCACGAGCACGGCGGCTCGGTCGCGGTCGTCGGCCTCGGGCCGGCCGGTCCCGACTGGCTGACGCCGGAGGCGCGCGCGGAGCTGGCGGCGGCCGACGCGGTCGTCGGCTACGAGACCTACCTCGCGCGCGTCCCGGCGCGCGTCGGGCAGGACCGCCACGGGAGCGACAACCGCGTCGAGGCCGACCGCGCGCGCCACGCGCTGAGCCTCGCGGCGGCGGGTGCGCGCGTCGCCGTCGTCTCCTCCGGCGACCCCGGCATCTTCGCGATGGCGAGCGCGGTGCTGGAGCAGCTGGAGGGGGACGACTTCCCCGGCGTCGAGGTGCGGATCGTCCCCGGGCTCTCGGCGATGCAGGCGGCGGCCTCGCGCGTCGGGGCGCCGCTCGGGCACGACTTCGCCGTCCTCTCGCTCTCCGACGTGCTGAAGCCGTGGGACGTGATCGAGCGGCGGCTCGACGCCGTCGGCGCGGCCGACCTCGCGCTCGCGCTCTACAACCCGCGCTCCCGCGCGCGGCCGACGCAGCTGGAGGACGCGCGCGCGATCCTGCTGCGCCACCGGGCGCCGGCGACGCCGGTCGTGCTGGCGCGGGCGGTCGGGGCGGCGCAGGAGCGCGTCACGGTGACGACCCTCGCCGACTTCGACGCCGAGGCGGTCGACATGCGCACGCTGCTGCTGGTCGGCTCCTCCACGACCCGCGTGATCGCCCGCGACGGCCGCGCGCCGCAGGTCTACACGCCGCGGCGCTACCCCGCCTGAGCCGCCGCCGCGCGGCGCGCCCAGGCGAGCGCGGCGTCGACCGTCTCGACACGGGCGACGTCGGGGCGCGCCGGGCGGCGCACGACGATCACCGGAAGTCCCCGCGCACGGGCGGCGTCGAGCTTCGCGACCGTCAGGGGGCCGCCGCTGTCCTTCGTGACGACGAGGTCGAGCGCGTGGGTGTCGATCAGGTTGAGCTCGCCCGCGAGCGTGTAGGGGCCGCGGTCGAGCAGCAGCTCGTGGTGGGGCGGGAGTGGCGGGTCGGGCGGATCGACGCAGCGGATCAGGAACCAGGCGTCGGCGATCCCGGCGAAGGCGGGCAGACCCTGGCGGCCCGTCGTCAGGAGGACGCGCGCGCCGAGCCCGGCGGGCGGTGGGCCGAGCAGCGCTGCGGCTCCCGCGAGGTCGTCGACCCAGGTCCAGCGGTCCCCCTCACGCTCGCTCCAGCCGGGCCGTTCGAGCCGCAGCAACGGGATCCCGGCGGTGGCCGCGGCCTGCGTCGCGGAGGCCGAGATGCGCTCGGCGAACGGGTGGGTGGCGTCGGCGACGGCGGCGATCCGCTCCCGCGCGAGCCACGCCGCGAGCGCGACCGGGCCGCCGAAGCCGCCGACGCGCACCTCGCCGACCGGCAGCCGCGGGCGCGCGACGCGACCGGCGAGCGAGGAGATCACCGGGATCCCCTCCGCGTGCAGCCGCTCGGCCAGATCGCGGGCCTCGCCGGTGCCGCCGAGGATCAGGATCCGGCGCGCGGCGCTCCCCGCGCTCACGACCGCTCGCGCGCCTTCGAGTAGAGGAAGCTGTCGTCGAAGTCGCGACCCGCGAGGGCGGGGCCGACGAAGATCGTCGCCGTCCGTCTGACGCCGTGCTCGGCGACCGCGGCGGCGATCGTCGCGAGCGTGCCGCGCAGGATCAGCTCGTCGGGCCAGCTCGCGCGCGCGACGACGGCGGCGGGGCAGTCGGCACCGTAGTGCGGGACGAGGACGGCGACCAGCTCCTCCATCGCCTGGACGCCGAGGTGCAGGACGAGCGTCGCGCCGTGGGACGCGAGCGACTCGAGCCGCTCGCCCTCCGGCAGCGGCGAGGAGTCGCGGCGGTAGCGCGTCAGGATCACCGTCTGCGCGACGCCCGGCAGCGTCAGCTCCTGGCGCAGCGTCGCGGCGGCGGCGGCGAACGCGGGGACGCCGGGCGTCATGTCCCAGTCGATCCCGAGCGCGTCGAGGCGACGCGTCTGCTCGCCGACGGCGCTGTAGATCGAGAGGTCGCCCGAGTGCAGGCGGGCGACGTCCTCGTGGCGGGCGTGCGCGCGCTCGAACTCGGCGACGATCTCGTCCAGCTGAAGGCTCTGGGTGTCGATCACGCGGGCGTCGGCGGGGGCGTGCGCGAGCACCTCGGGCGGGACCAGCGCGCCCGCGTAGAGGCAGACCGGGCTGCTCGCGATCAGCCGCTGCGCGCGCAGCGTCAGGAGGTCGGGCGCGCCCGGGCCAGCGCCGATGAAGTGGACGGTCACGACGCCTCCTTGGTGATGGACCACTGGACGATCGGGAGCTGGTCGCGCCAGGCGGTGAAGCGTCCGACCGGCTCGGCGTGGCCGACCGCGAGCCGCGTGAGGCTGCCGCCGTGGCGCGCGCGAGCCGCCTGGAGCAGCTGCTCGCCCTCCAGCGTGACGGCGTTGGCGACGAGGCGGCCGCCGGGGAGGAGCGCGTCGTGGCAGCGGTCGAGCAGGTCGGGCGCGGCGGTCAGGCCGCCGCCGACGAAGATCGCATGGGGCGGGTCGAGTTGGTCCAGGGCCTCGGGCGCCTTGCCTTCGACGATGGTCAGCTCGGGGACGCCGAGCGTGCGGGCGTTGTGGGCGATCCGGGCGGCTCGCTCGGGGTGGGGCTCGATCGCGACCGCGCGCGCCGAGGGCTCCGCACGCAGCCACTCGATCCCGATCGAGCCGGAGCCGGCGCCGACGTCCCACAGCAGCTGACCGGGCGCGGGGGCGAGGGCCGCGAGCGTCACGGCGCGAACGACCCACTTCGTCAGCTGGCCGTCGTGCGCGTAGGCGTCATCGGGGAGGCCGGGGATGCGGGGGAGCGGACGGGTCCCGGGGGCGGGACGGCAGCTGATCGCGACCGCGTGGAGCGGGTCGGCGGCGCGCTCACCCCAGGTCTCGGCGGTCGCATGGTGGAGCTGCTCGCCGGGACCGCCGAGCTGCTCCAGCACGGTGAAGTCGCTCAGACCCCAGCCGCGGTCGGTGAGGATCGTGGCGAGCGTGGCGGCACCGTCGGCGCCGGTCACGTAGACGACGATCCTCTGGTGGGGCTGCAACGCGCGGGCGACCAGCTCCGGTGCGCGGGCGACGGCGCTCAGCAGCTCGACCTCGGCCTCCGGCCAGCCGAGGCGCGCGCAGGCGTAGGCGAAGGCGGAGGGGTGCGGGAGGACGCGAGGGGCCGGGGTGCCGTTGTCGGCGCGGCGCTTCGCAAGGGTGGCGCCGATCCCGTGGAGCATCGGGTCGCCGCTCGCGAGGACGACCGTGCCCGGCTCGGTTCCGCGGGCCAGCTCCTCGACGAGGGGGTCGAGCGGGGAGGGCCACGGGCGGCGCTCGGCGCCGGCGGTCGCGGTCTGCGGGACGGCGTCGAGCTGGCGGCGGGAGCCGACCAGGAGGCGCGCGGTGCCGAGCGCGTCCCGAGCCTCGTCGCCGAGGCCGGCCCAGCCGTCGGCGCCGATGCCGACGATCGTGAGGGACGGGTGGGTCATCGGGCCACCGCCTCCGCGAGCGCGGCGACGAGCCGTGCGTTCTTCTCCGGCGTGCGGGCCGTCAGTCGCAGGTGACCGGCGCCGAGGCCGGGGAACGAGGCGGCCTCGCGGACGGCGATCCGCTGTTCCCGCAGGCGTGCGGCGACCGCCGCTCCGTCGGCGACCTCGACCAGCACGAAGTTCGCGGCCGCCGGCCAGGTGCGGACGCCGGCGACGGCGGCGAGTCGCGCGACGAGGTCCTCCCGCTCTGCTCGTGCACGCTCGGCGGCCTCGGCGAGCGCATCGGGGCGGCTCGCGAAGGCGGCGAGCGCGGCGAGCGCGAGCGCGTTGACCGACCACGGCGGGCGCACGTCGCGCAGCCGCTGGGCGAGCCGTGGAGGCGCGACCGCGTAGCCGGCGCGCAGGCCCGGGATCGCGAGCGACTTCGTCAGGCTGCGCACGACGATCACGTCGTCGTGGCGGGTGTGGAGGAGCGTCTCCGGCTCGCCCGGGACGAGGTCCATGAACGCCTCGTCGACCACGACGACGCGGCCGGGACGGCGCAGCGCGAGGATGGTCGCGGCCGGGTCGAGCGTCCCGCTCGGGGAGGCCGGGTTGCCGACGACGACGAGGTCGGCGGCGTCCGGCACGGCGTCCGGGTCGAGAACGAAGCCGCTGTCGGAGTCGCGAGTGACCCGGACGACCGGTACATTGTGCGCCCTCAGCGCCGCCTCCGCCTCGGTGAACGCGGGATGGACGCAGGCGGCGAGCGTCGGGCGCAGGGCGGCGGGAAGCAGCCAGAACGCGGCCGCGGCGCCGTTGGCCGGGACGATCTCGTCGGCGGCGCGGTCGTGGAGCGCGGCGAGCGCCGCGACGGCCGCGGACTCGTCGGGGTAGCGGACGACGTCGTGGTCGAGCGCTTGCTGGAGCACGGCGCGGAGCCACGCCGGCGGCCCGCCGGCGAGGACGTTGACGGCATGGTCCGCGTCGCCAGGACGCACGGCGGTGTCGCCGTGGCGCCGGAGGTCGTCGTCGATCCCCTCAGGTCCCCTTGGTCCGGGCAGCTCGACCGCGCGACCGGCGACGACCAGCTCGACGCGGGTCGCGGCGGCGGCGAGCCGCTGGGTCGCGTCGCCGACGAGGTCGAGCCAGAGGCGGGAGGCGCTGTCGGCCGGGAGGACGCCGTGGCCGCTCTCCTCCGCCACGACGAGCACCAGGCCGGAGTGGGCGACGGCGAGCTGGGCGAGCCGCTCGATCTCGTCGCGGATGTGCGCGCTGACGGTGGCGAGCGTGGCGTCGTCGGCGCCGTCGAAGGCGCCGGCGAGGTAGAGGGCGGTCGCGATCCAGGGGCCGAGGCCGTCGACCAGCACGGTCGTGCCGGGCGGGGCGTCGGCGAGGGCATCGGCGAGCTGTGGGCCGGCGGTCACCGTCTCCCACGCGGCCGGGCGCCGGGCGACGTGGCGCGCGATCCGCTCGCGGTCGCTGTCGTCGGCGGTCGCGACGTAGCGGACCGGCGCGCCGCTCGCGACGGCGAGGCGCTCGGCGTGGGCGCTCTTGCCGGAGCGGGTTCCGCCGATCACGAGCCGCAGGCTCATGCGAGCGCGGGCCTCCGGGCACGCGCCGCCGCGACGAAGCGCGCCGGAATCTGAGGGAAGGCGGCCCAGTGGACGTGGAGGTAGCTCGCCTGCACCGCGCCCGCGACGAAGCCCTCACGGCGCTCACGGCCGCGGGCCGAGAGCGTCCAGGCGGCGTGCTCGCCGCCGTCGGCGGGCTCCGTCTGGGAGTAGTGGAACTCGTGGCCGCGGAGTCGTTCGCCGGCGGCGAGCCAGGGGGTCGCCGTGGCGGCGATGGCCTCGCGGTAGCCGAGCGTCAGGCGTCTCCCCATCGCGGCACGGAGCGGCAGCGCGCCGCACATCGCGTGGCCGTCGAGCTGCTCGCCGAGGTAGAGGAGGCCGCCGCACTCGGCGAGCACCGGCCGGCCGGCGGCGACGTGGGCCGCGACCGCCGCGCGCAGCGGCGCGTTCGCCGCCAGCTCCTCGCCGAACACCTCGGGGAAGCCGCCCGCGAGGACGAGGGCGTCGGTCGCGGCCGGCAGCGCCTCGTCGTGGAGCGGGTCGAAGGCGACCAGCTCGGCGCCGGCCCCCTCCAGCAGCTCGAGGTTCTCGCGGTAGTGGAAGGAGAAGGCCGGGCCTTGGGCGACGGCGATCCGCGCCGGGGCGGCGGGTGCGGCGGCGGGGTCCGGGCTCCAGGCGGGGCCGGGGAGCGGAGGGGCGTCGCGGGCGAGGGCGAGGAGGGCGTCGAGGTCGGTCGAGGACTCGATCAGGGAGGTAAGCGCTTCGAGGGCGGCGCCGGTGCGGGCGCGGCGCTCGTCGGCGGGGACGAGGCCGAGGTGACGCTCGGGGGCGGCGACGCGCTCGTCGCGGCGCAGGGCTCCGAGCACCGGGATCCCGAGCGGCGCGACGGCCTCCCGCAGCAGCTCCTCATGGCCCTCGGAGCCGACGCGGTTGAAGATCACGCCGGCGACGACGAGGTCGGGGTCGAAGGTCGCGAAGCCATGGACGATCGCGGCCGCCGAGCGGGCCATCGCGGAGCCGTCGACGACGAGGACGACGGGGGCGTGGAGGAGCTTCGCGACATGGGCGGTCGAGGCCAGCTCGCCCCTGCCGGAGGCGCCGTCGAAGAGGCCCATGACGCCCTCGACGACGGCGACGTCGGCGCCCTGGGCGCCGTGGCGCACGAGGGGGGCGATCAGGTCGGGGCCGCTGAGGAAGGCATCGAGGTTGCGCCCGGGGCGGCCGGAGGCGAGGGCGTGGTAGCTCGGGTCGATGTAGTCGGGCCCGACCTTGAAGCCCTGGACCCGGAGTCCACGCGCGCGGAGGGCGCCGATCAGGCCGGAGGCGACGGTCGTCTTGCCGGCGCCCGAGCTGGTGCCGGCGATCACGAGTCGGGGGATCATGCCGCGCGTTCGACCCCTTCTCCGGACGCCTCATCGGGACTCGCTAGATCGATCGCTCCAACGTCTTGGAGTGGCAATTGGGAGATACTGCGCTCCGTGAGGCGGACGGGCGGGAGCGCGGCGGCGCGGGCGGGCGGCGCGGCGGCGGCCGCGGGCGCGGCGGGCAGACGGACGGGGCGCGGGGCGATGTCGGCCCGCCACGTCACGCACGGCACCGGCGCGCCGTCGTGGCGGCCGGTGCTCGGGTCGCAGCCGTGGTCGGGGCAGACGCGCAGCGTGCCGCCGCGCGTGCGGAGCGCGGCCGTCAGCGGTGCGAGGAGGTCGCGGTCCGCCGCCTCCAGCGCGGCGACCTTCGCAGCACCATCGAGCTCGTGCGCCGCCTCGTCGGGGCCGCCGACGTGGACCACCACCCGCGCACAACCGCCCGCCAGCGCGCGCAGCGCCGCGTCGGCCTTCGCCGCCAGGTCGCTTCCCGGCCGGCCGGTCGCCCCGGGCGGGATGACGACGCGCGCGCCGAGCAGCCGGGCGATGCCGGCGGCCGCGCCGCGCGCGGCGACCATCACGGTGTCGCCGTCGAGGACCCGGGGCGGGACGACGCCCTCGGGCCAGACGTGGCGGCCGTCGTCTCCCGCGCACGCGGGCAGCGGTGCCGGCCCGACCGCGAGCAGCCGGTGGCCGCCGAGCGTGTGGACGGCGTGGCGTGGCAGCAGCGCATCCAGCTCCAGTGCGGTCGCGCCTGTGTGCGCCGCGCTCGCGCGGCCGCCGTCGCCGGCGCGCACGTCGATCCGCCAGGCCCGCTCGTCCGGCGCCAAGAACAGCTCGCGTGCGGCCGCCTCGACCGCGCCGCGATCGACCGGCGCCGGCGGCGTCCAGCCGAGCAGCGCCGGGATCGCGGACTCGGAGCCGGCCGGGAGCCCGCGCGCGACCGTCCGCACACGTGACAGCTTGCCCGCCGCGACGAGCGCGTCGAGCGTCGGGGTGCGGGCGCGCTCGAGGCTCGTCGGGCCGTCGCCGATCGGCTCGCTCGCGCCGTCGAGGATCACGAGGACGTCCGTCACCACTCGATCCCCTGCTGGGCGCGGATGCCGGCGTCCATCGGGTGCTTGACCTTCGTCACCTCGGAGACGAGGTCGGCCAGCTCCAGCAGCTCGGGGGCGGCGTCGCGGCCGGTGATGACGACGTGCTGGAAGCCGGGACGGTCGCGCAGGGTCGCGACGACGTCGTCGACCTCGATCCAGCCCCACTTGATCGGGTAGGTGATCTCGTCGAGCAGCAGGAACTCGTAGCGCTCGGCGGCGATCGCGCGCTTCACCTCGGCCCAGCCCTCGCGGGCGAGGTCGGCGGACTCGTCGAGGTCGCGGGAGAGCCACGACCAGCCGTCGCCCATCTTCTCCCAGTCGATCCCGCCGAGGGCCTGCGCGGCTCTCGCCTCGCCGACCTTCCACTTGCCCGACTTGACGAACTGGAAGACGCCGCAGCGGTAGCCCCGCGCCCACGAGCGCAGCAGCATCCCGAACGCGGAGGTGCTCTTGCCCTTGCCCTGCCCCGTGATCACCATCACGAGCGGCTTGTCGCGCGGCTTGCGGCGCTTCGGCTCGGCGCTGCCCTGGTCGCCCGGACGGTGCGGCACGTCCACGTCGTCGCCGCCGTGACGGGCGAGCTGGCTCGGCTGGTCGGCTGCGGTCATGCGGCGCTCCTGCGGATCGTGGACGGCGGGGCGAGCTGGTGCACGCGACCCCCGGCCGCCGTCGCCAGGTCGGCCGCGAGGCCGAGGCGCACCGCCCCGTCCTCGGTGTCGACGACGTGGACGGCGGAGGCGGCGGAGCCGAGCGAGCGCGCGGCGGCGGGAACCGCGCGCTCGGGATCGCTGACGCGGGCGTCGGTGAGAACGATCGCAACGGAGCGGCGCCCGCGCTCCCGCAGGGCCTCCCGGCGAATCACGCGCTCGGCCTCGCGGAGGCCGGCGGCGAGCGGGGTGCGGCCGCCGGTCGGCAAGGCGCGGATCGCGGCGGCCGCCTGCTGGAGGGGAGCGCCGGGGGCGACCAGCAGCTCCGCGCGCGCGTCGCGAAAGGCGATCACGGCGACGCGGTCGCGACGGGCGTAGGCGTCGCGCAGGAGGCCGATGAGGGCGCCCTTGACGCGCGCGAGCCGCTGCCGGGCGCCCATCGAGCCGCTGGCATCGACGACGAGGCAGAGCAGCACGCTCTCGCGCCCCGCGCGGACGTGCTCGCGGAGGGGGGTGGTGGGGGTGGCGCGGCGGGGGGAGGCGGGCGCGGCGGGGGTGGTGGCGGCGGCGAGCGAGGCGGCAGCGGGCGCGGCGGCAGCTCCCCTCGCGAGGCCGGCGTCGAGGATCCGAGCACGCAGGGTTGCGACCAGCGCGATGTCGCGCGGCTCGCCTCCGCTCGCTCCGGCGGGACGGCTGTCGATCGCTCCGGCGCCCGGGCCGCGCGTGCGGGCGCGGCGGCCGGCGGGGCCGTCGCCGGCGCCCGCGAGTGCGAGGGCCGCGAGCGGGAGGTGCGCCGGCGCGGGCGGGTCCCGCCGTTCGCGCGCGGCGACGCCCGGGACCGGGTCGCCCCCGGCGGCCGGCGCGGCCGGGTCGTGGCGCGGTGGGGCCGAGACGGACGCGTCGCGGCCAGCACCGTGCTCGCCCGCGGATCCCGCGCCGCCGCCGGGGCCGGCGGCGCCGGGCCCCTCGGGCGCTCCGGCGCTGGGCGCCCCGCCGCTCGGCGCCCCGCTGCGGGCTGGCGCGCCGTTCCCGGACGCCCCCGCCCCGCCCTCGCCGTCGGGGCCGCCGCCCGAAGGCGCACCGCCACCCGAAGGCCCGTCGTCCTCCGGCAGATCGGAGCCGTCGAGCGCCCGCTCCAGCTCGTCGTCCGCGCCGCCGCGCGCCCCGTCGAGCGGGTCGCGGTGGCGGCGGTGCGCGAGTGCCAGCGCGGCGGCGCGGCGCACGTGGTCCTCCCCCACCTCCTCGGCCCCGTCGAGCGCGGCGAGCGCCCGGGCGGCGCGCGCGCAGACGATGTCGCCGCGCACCCCGTCGATCCCCAACTGAGCGCACGCGCCGGTGATCCGCAACAGCTCGCGCTCCGGCAGCCGCACCGCGCCGACGAGCGCGCGCGCCGTCGCGATCCGCTCGCGCAGCGCGTTCTCGGCGTCGACCCAGCGCAGCGCGAAGCCTGCCGGATCCGCCTCGAACGCGAGCCGGCGGCGCACGATCTCGGCCCGCTGCGCCGGGTCGCGCGGGGCACGCACCTCGACGCCGAGGCCGAAGCGGTCGAGCAGCTGCGGGCGCAGCTCGCCCTCCTCGACGTTCATCGTCCCGACCAGCAGGAAGCGGGCGGCGTGCGACGCCGAGACGGCCTCGCGCTCGACCCGCGCGACGCCGGAGGCGGCCGCGTCGAGCAGCGCGTCCACGAGGTGGTCGGGCAGCAGGTTGACCTCGTCCACGTAGAGGATCCCCTGGTGCGCACGGGCCAGCAGGCCGGGCTCGAACGCCTGCTCGCCGGCGAGCGCCCGGCCGAGGTCGAGCGCGCCGACGAGCCGGTCGAGCGTCGCGCCGAGCGGCAGCTCGACGAGCGTGGCGGCGCGCGGGGCGACCGCCGCGTCGGCCGGCACGGGGCCGTCGGGCGCCAGCTCCCCGGGCCCTAACGCGAACGCCTGACCGGCGGCCGCGCCCACCGGCGGCAGCAGCGGCGCGAGGGCACGCACGGCGGTCGACTTCGCGGTTCCCCGCTCGCCCCGCACGAGCACCCCGCCGACCTCGGGCGCGACCGCGTTGACGAGCAACGCCTCGACCAGCGCCTCCTGGCCGACCAGAGCGGAGAGCGGGTACGCCACGGTCACGAGGCCG
>JAATFK010000469.1 GCA_015655225.1 Solirubrobacterales bacterium
TACATCCTCTGCGTGATCGACGAGCTCGCCGACCTGATGATGGTCGCGCCCGCCGACGTGGAGGACTCGATCATCCGCCTCGCGCAGAAGGCCCGCGCGGTCGGCATCCACCTCGTGCTCGCGACGCAGAGCCCGCGCGTGGACGTGATCACCAGCATGATCAAGGCGAACGTGCCGTCGCGGATCGCCTTCGCCGTCTCCTCGCAGACCGACTCGCGCGTGATCCTCGACCAGAACGGCGCCGAGTCGCTGCTCGGCCAGGGCGACATGCTCTTCTCGCCGGTCGGCTCCTCGAAGCTCCAGCGGATCCAGGGCGCCTACATCGACGAGGACCAGATCGCCGCGCTGACCGAGCAGTGGCGCTCCCAGGGCGAGCCGGAGTTCCAGGAGGAGCTGTTGGAGGAGGTCGTGGAGGAGGGCGCTGACGGCGGCAACGCCGACGACGGCTTCGATCCCGACGAGGATCCCCTGCTGGAGGAGGCGATCGGCCTCGTCGCGCAGATGGGGACCGCCTCGACCTCGATGCTGCAGCGGCGCCTGCGACTCGGCTACACGCGCGCGGGACGGCTGATCGACATGCTCGAACGGCGCGGGATCATCTCCGGCTACGAGGGCTCCAGACCGCGTCAGGTGCTGATCTCGGAGGCCGACGTGCCGCGCATCCTGGTCGCGCTCGCGGAGGGCTCGGGCGGCTCGAGCGGCCGCCCGGACGCCGCCGAGCTGGCGGAGGCGGACGTGGCCGACGCGCTCGGCCCCGAGCCGCAGACCGTCCCCGACGACCCCGTCTGAGGCGGCGCCCGCGGTCGCGGGAGCGGTTAGGCTCGGCCGATGCCGCATGCCGACTGCAACGGGCAGCAGCTCTACTACGAGGTCCACGGCGAGGGCGAGCCGCTGCTCTGCGTGATGGGGCTGGCCGTCGACTCGCTCGGCTGGGCGCTGCAGGTGCCGGCGTGGTCGCAGCGCTACCGCACGATCGTCTTCGACAACCGCGACGTGGGCCAGTCCTCCTACGCGGAGGGCGACTACGAGGTCGCCGACATGGCGGCCGACACGCTCGCGCTGGCGGACGCGCTCGGGCTGGAGAGCTTCCACCTCGTCGGGCTCTCGATGGGCGGCGCGATCGCCCAGCGGCTCGCGCTCGTCGCACCCGAGCGGGTGCGGACGCTGACGCTCTGCGTCACGTTCGGCGGCGGCGGCCGCTGGGCGAGGGATCAGGCGCGCCTGTGGGCCAAGCGCGCGGCGCTCGAATCGACGGAGGACGCGATCGACGAGCTGCTCCTGCTGTGCCTCTCGGAGGCGACCTACGAGAATCCCGACTTCGTCGCGTTCGTCCGCGCCGCGATGCTGCAGAACCCGCATCCGCAGCGGCCCGAGGGCTTCCTGCGCCAGCTGCTGGCGACCTCCCGCCACGAGGTCCGCGACCGTCTCGGCGAGCTGAGCCTGCCGGTGCACGTGATCGGGGCCGAGCACGACCTGCTGCTGCCGGTCTGGAAGTCGCGCGAGCTGGCCGAGCTGATCGCCGGCGCGCACCTCACCGTGCTGGAGGGCGCCGCCCACGGCGTCAACCTCGAGCGGGCCGAGGAGTTCAACGCCTCGGTGCTCGACTTCCTCGCGTTGCACGCCGCGTCGCCCCGCACCTGAGCCGCGTCGCGGTGTGAAGATTCGCCTGCACCACCGGGGAACGCTTGGGGAAAGCGCGAAGGGGTCGATAGCCTTCGCGCCAAATGCCGGAGATTGGAACGACCCTGCGCGAAGCGCGCATGCACGCCAGGATCGACATCAACGAGGTCGAGCAGGCGACGAAGATCCGCGCCAAGTACCTGCGCGCGATCGAGAACGAGGAGTGGAGCCTGCTGCCGGGCTCGACTTTCGTCAAGAGCTTCCTGCGCGAGTACGCCGACTATCTCGGCCTCGACTCCCGCAGCCTGGTGGAGGAGTACAAGCTCCGCTACGAACGGCCGTCGGAGACCGAGCTGCGGCCGATCAGCCCGAACCTCGGCGGCGACCGGCGCGATCGCCGTGACCGGCGCGGCAGCCGCGGCGGCGGGGGACGCGGCTCCGGCGGGGGCGGCGGGATCGGGCTCCCGCGTTGGATCTTCGCGGTCGCCGCGGTCGTGGTGGTGCTCGTCGTGCTGTGGGCGGTCGGCTCGCTCGGCAGCGGCACGAAGAAGGACGCGAAGACGACGCCGACCAACGCCGCGAGCGCGACCACCAGAAGACGCGCTCCCGCCAGACGTCACCGCGCGGCGACGACGAGACGGCCGGTCGCCCCGGCGGCGCCGACCGA
>JAATFK010000361.1 GCA_015655225.1 Solirubrobacterales bacterium
CGCTCTGCCTCGCCGGCCTCGGCCTCCTGCTGGCGGGCGATCGCGGCCAGCTCGCGCGTCGCATGTGGGTCGACGGGGTGATCGGCGGCCTGACGGTCGGCGCCTTCGTCGTGACCTTCGCCTACGACCCGATCCTGCACGAGGCGTCGCGCGTCTCCTCCGAGCAGACCGCGATCCACCTCGGCTATCCGGTCGCCGACATGGTCGTGCTCGGGTTCGTCCTGACGGCCTTCTCGATGCACTCGTGGCGGCCCGGTCGCGGCTGGGCGCTGCTCGGCTTCGGCGCCTCGGTGATCGCGATCGCCGACACGATCTACCTCTACCAGTCGGCCCACGGGACCTTCGACGACGACTCGATCGTCTCGGCGCTGTGGCCGGCGGCGCTCCTCTGCGTCGGCTGGGCGGCGTGGCAGCCGTGGCGCGGCGCCCGGCGCGAGCACAGCCTCGGCCCGCAGGCCTTCGCGGTCCCCGCGATCTTCGCCGGCCTGGCCGTCGCCCTGCTCGCCTACAGCGAGCTCAGGCACGTCCCGCACGCCGGCGCGCTGCTGGCGGTCGCGGCGCTCGCGGTCGCGACCGGCCGCGCCGGCTGGACCTTCCGCGAGAACACGCGGCTGCTGTGGCTCTCGCGCGCGGAGGCGCTGACCGACGGGCTGACCGGCCTGCCGAACCGGCGCGGGCTGATGCGCGACCTCGAGCGCGCGGTCGCCGAGGCCGCCCACCCCGGCTCCCCAGGCGCGACCGTCATCTTCTTCGACCTCGACGGCTTCAAGCGCTACAACGACGGCTTCGGCCACGCCGCCGGCGACCTGCTGCTGGAGCGTCTCGCCGACCGGCTGATGGTCGCGACCGCGGGGCGCGGCAGCGCCTACCGCCTCGGCGGCGACGAGTTCTGCGCGCTGCTGTCGGGACGGCTCGCGCCCGACGACCCGCTCCAGGCGCGCTGCGTCGCGGCGCTCAGCGAGCGCGGCGAGGGCTTCGAGGTCGGCGCCTCGCACGGCGTCGTGCGGATCCCCGACGAGGCCGACACGGCGACGCACGCGCTGCAGCTGGCGGACCAGCGGATGTACGCGGAGAAGACCGACTCGCGCGACCGCACCCGCCAGCAGACCGCGGAGGTGCTGATGCAGGTGCTGCGCGAGCGGGAGCCGGAGCTGCGCGACCACTCCGACGGCGTGACCGCGCTCGTGCTCGGCGTCGGGCAGCGGCTCCAGCTGACGAACGGCCAGCTGGACGAGGTGCTGCGGGCGGCCGAGCTGCACGACATCGGCAAGATCGCGGTGCCGGAGGCGATCCTGCACAAGCCCGGCCCGCTCGACGCGGCCGAATGGGAGCTGATGCGCCAGCACACGATCGTCGGGGACCGGATCCTGTCGGCATCGATGGCGATGCGCCCGGTCGCCCGGATCGTGCGTTCGAGCCACGAGCGCTGGGACGGCGCCGGCTATCCCGACCGCCTGGCCGGCGAGCAGATCCCGCTCGGCGCGCGGATCGTCGCGGTCTGCGACGCGTACAGCGCGATGACGAGCGAGCGGTCCTACCAGAGACCGGTCGCGCCCGCCGCCGCGCTGGCGGAGCTGCGCCGCTGCGCCGGGTCGCAGTTCGACCCGGCGGTGGTGGAGATCTTCTGCGACCTCGTCACGGACGAGTCGCGGGAGCCGGCCGCGTGGCCGACCCCCGGCGGCATCGGCCGCTGACTACGCCGCCTTGACGGCGGAGATGTCGAGGACGAGCTTGACCTTGTCGCTCACCATCATGTTGCCGGAGCCGAGCGCCTGGTTGAATCTCATGCCGAAGTCGCCGCGGCTGAGCGAGCCGGTGGCCTCGAGGCCGACGCGCGTGTTGCCCCACGGATCCTCCTCGGTGCCCTCGACGACGGCCTCGAGCGTGATCGGGTTCGTGACACCATGGATCGTGATGTCGCCCGTGATCTTGAACGTCTCCTCGTCGACGGGCTCGATCGAGGTCGACTGGAACGTGATCTGCGGGTACGCATCGGCCTCGAAGAAGTCGGCCGAGCGGAGGTGCTCGTCGCGTCTCTCGTCGCGCGTGTCGACGCTCGCGACCTGGACCGTGCCGCTGGCCGAGACGGAGCCGTCCTCGGCGACGGTGAGCGCGCCGGCGAACTCTCTGAAGGCGCCCTTGACGGTCGCGATGCCGAGGTGCTTGACCTGGAACTCGACCGAGGAGTGGGAAGGATCGACGTTCCACGTGCCGGTCGGGACCTTCGTGGTTGCTGCGGACATGCTGGCCTCCTGTGAAGATTTTGTTGCGCGAACAACGATTACGCCGACCACAATAGCACGTTGATTGCGCATGCAACTGCTATCCTGAGGAACATGAGCACGTTGCCATCACCCGCTGAGCTGCGCGACCTGACACCCGCCGGAGCCCCGCTCTGCGGCGTCGACGACGCCAGCGCCTGCGGCGTCGACGACGACGCCTCCGCCTGCGGGACCGACGGCTGGGCGTCGCTGGCCGACGAGGAGCGCGGCGCCTGGGAGGGCTTCCTCCAGGCCCACGCGGAGATCCAGGCCGAGCTGGAGCGCGAGCTGCACGAGACGCACCGCCTCTCCTTCAACGACTACTTCGCGCTCCTGGCGCTGGAGCGCGCGCCCGACCAGCGGCTGCGCATGCACGACCTCGCGCGCCCCGTGCGCCTCACGCGCAGCGGCCTGACGCGCCTCGTCGAGCGGCTCGAGCGCGACGGCCTGATCGAGCGCCTGCCCTGCGCCGACGACGCGCGCGGCACCGAGGCGCGCATCACCGACGCCGGCCGCGAGCTGCTGCTCGCCGCGTCCGCGACGCACCTCGCGGGCGTCAGACGCCGCTTCCTCGACCGCTTCTCGGCGGACGAGCTGAGCACGCTCGCGGGCCAGCTCTCGCGCCTCAGCGGCTGAGAACCGACCCGCGCGACGACGCCGCTACCAGCGGTACCAGCCGCGGCGACCGCCGGAGCTGGACGCGGTCCCGAGCACGAAGCCGAGCAGCCACAACACGACCGCGATGACCAGCACGATCCACAGGATGTGCGCGGCAAAGCCGAGACCGCCGAAGATGGC
>JAATFK010000097.1 GCA_015655225.1 Solirubrobacterales bacterium
GTCGCGCCGCTGACCTTCAGCGTCGCGAGCACCTGCGGCACCGGGACCATGCTCCCGTAGAAGACGCCGAGCGCCTGCCAGCCGAGCGAGCGCAGCTTGAACGTCCCGGCCTCGGTGGCCCGCACGAGCACGTCGGCGCGGCCGCCCGGCGGGATCTCCAGGATCTCCTGGGCGGCCGGCTTCGGCAGCGTGTTGCCGTCGATCCCGACCACGACGAGCGGCTGGCCGTCGAGCCGCAGGCGCAGGAACACCGAGGCGGTGTTGAGGAGCCGCCAGCGCTGCGTCTCGCCAGTCGTCATCTCCGCCTGCGGCTGGTAGCGCGCGTTGACGAGCGTGACCTGGTTGCTGAGCGAGCTGGCGTCGGCGTCGACGACTCTGCCGTCGACCACCTGCGTCTGACTCATGATCAACGATCGCTCCCGCAGCCCCGCGATGCCCGGCACGCGATCGATTTTCCCCCGCACGATCAGCAGCCCGAAGAGGCCCGCGAAGACCTGGTTGTCGGTCAGCATGTGGCGGTGGGCGTGGTACCAGAAGGTCCCGCCCGGATGGTCGGCCGGGAGCTTGTAGCGGTACTGGTACTGGTCGCCCGGCTCGATCTCGATCAGCACGTCGTCGGACGGCTGGTTCGGCGAGACGTGCAGCCCGTGGGTGTGGAGGTTCGTCGGCTGGTCGACGTCGTTGGTGAGCAGGACCGCCAGCTCGTCGCCGGCGTGGACCTCGAACGTCGGGCCCGGGTAGCTGCTCTCGTAGGTCATCGCTCTGGCGGGGGCGTCGGCGATCGCCACCTCGGTCTCGGCGACGACGAGCTTCGTCGCCAGCTCCCCGTTTCTGCTCGCGCGCACCTCGGGCTCGGGGAAGGTCGTCGCGTCGTCGGTCGCCGACCACGCCCGGTCGGCGACGAACGCGCCCGAGCCCAGCAGCACGAGGCCGCCGGCGGCGACGCTGCCGCGGGTCAGCAGCTCGCGCCGGCTGATCGATCCATCGCTCATGACTTCGCCTTCCCGATCGTCACGGTTCTGGTGGTCGTCGCCGATCTCCCGGCGCGCCAGCGGATCGTCACCGTGTGGGAGCTCCCCGGCGCGCACGCGAAGACGATCGTCACGCCGATCCCGTCGGCCTTGCCGGCGGGGACCGCGAACGGCAGCGCTCTGCGGATCCCCTGGTGCAGGACTCTGCCGTCGAGGGCGACGGTCAGCTTGGTGGCGGACGGCACGCTCCAGCCGATCGTCGCCTGCGCCTGCCCCGGATGCGCCGGCAGGCACCAGTACCTGCGCGGGGCGGCGAACTGCACGACCCGCGGCGCGCCGGCGCGCAGCGCGCGGACCGGCGTCGCCGCGACCTTCGGCGGTCCGCTGGCGGGGATCGTGCTCCCTCCCGCCCCGACGCCACCGGCGGCGGCGGAGCCGGGGTCGCTGCTGCCGCACGCGGCGAGCGACAGCGCGCAGCCAACGGCGGCGGCGCACAGGAGGACGGGAGCGGCGGTGAGCGAGGCCAAGATCGTCCTTCCGAACGGCAGTCGGGGGCGTGGCGCACGCGGATCATCCCATTGTCGGCAGCGGCCCACACGGCCTTGACTTATGTGACTCTCAGGCAATGCTCCGCAAGGGCGTGGAAAGGTGAGTTAGGGTGGTGGGATGGAACGCTCGACGTCGGCTGTCGCGCTCTCCCGGGAGCGGATCATCACGGAGGCCCTGGCGCTCGCAGACGAGCAGGGGCTGCACGGCGTCTCGATGCAGCAGGTCGCCAGACGCCTCGGCGTTGGCACGATGACGCTCTACACGTACGTGAGCGGCAAGGACGACATGCTCGACGGGATGGCCACGTGCGCGCACGGCATGATCGAGCTGCCGCCTCCGGGCCTCGGCTGGGAGGACACGGTCCGCATGATGGCGCGGTCGCTGCGCTCCGCGAGCCAGCGTCATCCCGCCCTCGTCGGGCTGATGATCACGCGCACCCCGAGCAGCATCGTCGCGCTCGAGCCGCTGGAGAGGCTGCTGGCAGCGCTGCGCGGCGCCGGCTTCTGCGACCGCGACGTGGTCCAGGCCGCGCACCTGATGTGGGGCGGGCTGACCGGCCTGCTGATCGCCGAGCAGACGGGCGTCTTCGGCCGCCCACGCGGGCTCGACGGGATCGACATCATCGAGCTGACCGGCCGCCTGCCGAACGTCGTGCAGCTCGCGCCGCTGCTCTACGCGAGCGCGCCGTCCGACTTCGAGGACGCCGTCGAGATCGTGATCGACGGGCTCGTCGGGCGCCTGCGGCACGCCGAGCGCGTCTGAGCGCCCCGGCGCCTCAGCCGCCCGGGCCGATGCGGTAGACCGCCCCGGCCTGGTCGTCGGTCACGTAGAGCGCGCCGTCGGGGCCGGGGACGGCGTCGACCGGGCGTCCCCAGCGGTCCCCGCTCGGGAGCTGGAAGCCGCTGACGAGCGCGACCTGCGTGCCGAGCGTGTGCTTCGACGTGCTCCAGGGGAACCAGGCAACCGCGGGCGCGCGCGGCGGATGGCGGTTCCAGGAGCCGTGCAGCGCCAGCACGGCGCCGCCCTGGAACGCCTTCGGCGCGGTCGTGCCCTCGAGGAAGTGCAGGCCGAGCGGGGCGCTGTGCGCCGGCACGCCGCGGTCGATCCGCGGCAGCTTCGCGCAGTCGAGCACACGGCCGCCGGGGTTGTTGTGCGCGTCGGGCGTGAAGGCCGGGTGGTCGTAGTCGAGCGCGCTGCCGGGCTTCCCGGGATCGACGTCCGGATCGGGGTTGCAGAACGGCCAGCCGAGGTTGCGCCCCTGGCTCAGCTTCGCCAGCTCCTCCGTCGGGTGGTCGTTCACGTAGGCCGGGATCGTCTTCCCGAACGCGTTCGCGACGCTGCCGTAGGCGCGGTGGAACGGATAGAGGATGTTGTCGCGGTTGTTGACCGCGGTCCAGAGGCTGCCGTCGGGGTCGAACGAGAGCCCCTCGCCGTTGCAGATGCCGGTCGCGTAGATCGAGAGCTTCCCGCTGCCCGGCACGACGTGGGCGATCGTGCCGCGCTGGGGGTGCATCTGCGAGTCGGCGACGCCGGCGTTGGTCGAGCTGGCGAGCGTGACGTAGAGCGAGTGGTCGGGGGCGACGACGAGCGACTTGGCGCGGTGGACGTCGTCGCCGACCGGATCGGTGTCGGGCAGGCCGCCGACGACGGTCGTGCGCCGCGTCGGTCTGCCGTTCGCCCAGACGTAGCGGTCGACCTGGTCCGACTCGGCGACGTACAGCACCTCGGTCGAGCCGACGCGGTCGAAGGCCATCCCCTGCGGCTGCGTCAGGCCCTTCAGCAGCGTCGCGCCGGTGCCGGGCACCGCGCCGCCCGAGCGCGGCTTCAGCAGCGTGATCGTGCCGAGCGCCGGCTGGCTGACGAGCAGCTGGTGCTCCGGCGTCCAGGCCTCGAAGCGGGCGTTGTTCACGCGTGCCCAGACCTCGGCGCTCCAGCCCTTCGGGATCGTCAGCGTGCGCGGCGTGTCGAAGGGGGCGGCGCCGGTCCCCTGCGGGACGCGGAGCGTGACGGTCGCGAAGCGGACGCCGGCGGGGGCGGCGGCGGTGCTGGCCGCCGGCGCCGTGGAGGTGGTGGACGCGGTGCTCGTGGGGCTGGCCGCGCTCGTGCTCGTGCGCGGCGCGCTCGCGAGCGCCGTCGTCGGCGTGGCGGAGGAGTTGAGGGCGCCGGCGTCGCCGCTGCCGCCGCACGCGGCCAGCCCGAGCGCCGCCAGCAGCGCGCCGACGGCGGCGAGTCCGAGCGATCTCGGGTGCCTGCGCATCCCCATTAGTTCAGCACACGGGGCGACGCGGGAGGCGACGTGTCTCCTTGCACCGTTGATACCTTTCCAACCATGCAAGCGATTCACGCGACCCCCGAGCAGCTCGCCGACCAGCTGCTGAGCTTCATGACGCGCTGCGGCGGCCTGAGCCACGGCAACGTGCTGAACGCGGTCCTCGAGCTGGAGCTGACGATCCCGCAGCTGCGCGTCCTCTTCTCACTTCAGCAGAGCGGGCGCCCGACCGCGCTGCATGAGCTGGCGAGCGAGACCGGCCTGTCGCTCGCGGGCGCCAGCCGCACGGTCGACGTGCTCGCGCGGGCCGGCTTCGTCACGCGGCGCGAGGACGAGCACGACCGGCGGGTCAAGCGCATCGCCCTCTCCGCCGCCGGCCAGGCGACGATCGACCGCCTCACCGCCTCCCGCCTGGAAGGACTGCGCGGACTCGCCGAGCAGCTGACCGCGACCGAGCGCGACGCGCTCGCCGGCGCGATCGCTGCCGTGCTGGAGCGCACGTCCGAGGAGCCCGGCCTCGCGGCCACCGAGGCACCGGTGGAGGCGGTCGCATGAGCGCCACCGAGGGCCGCGCGGCCCGCAACGGCTTCGACCGCACGCTGACGACGATCTCGGTCGTCGTGATCCTCGGCTCGATGATGTCGATCCTCGACACGACGATCGTCAACGTCGCGATCGACAGCCTCGCCCGCGACTTCCACACCTCGCTGGCGACGATCCAGTGGGTCTCGACCGGTTACCTGCTCGCGCTCGCGACCGTCATCCCGCTGACCGGCTGGGCCGCCGACCGCTTCGGCACCAAGCGCCTCTACATCATGTCGATCGTCCTCTTCGTGGTCGGCTCGGCGGCCGCCGGCGCCGCCTGGTCGGCCGGCTCGCTGATCGGCTTCCGCGTCCTCCAGGGGCTCGGCGGCGGGATGATCATGCCGGCCGGCATGACGATCCTCACGCAGGCCGCCGGCCCGAGACGGGTCGGGCGCGTGATGAGCGTCGTCGGCGTGCCGATGATGCTGGGGCCGATCATCGGCCCGATCCTCGGCGGCTGGCTCGTCGACGACATCTCGTGGCGCTGGATCTTCTACGTCAACGTGCCGATCGGCGCGCTTGCGCTGTTCGCCGCGATCCGCTTCCTGCCGACCGACCAGCCGCAGCCGACGCAGCGACTCGACTTCCTCGGGCTGGCGCTGCTCTCCCCCGGCCTCGCCGCGTTCGTCTACGGGCTCGCGAAGACGACCTCGGGCGGCGGCATCGGCTCGGCGCAGGCGCTCGTGCCGATGGCGGCCGGCCTCGTGCTCGTCGCCGGCTTCGTCTGGCACTCGCTGCACACGGCGAACCCGCTGCTCGACGTGCGCCTGTTCAGAAACCGGACGCTGACCGCCTCGGCGCTGACGACCTTCTTCTTCGGGACCGCGTTCTTCGGCGCGATGCTGCTGTTCCCGCTCTACTACCAGACCGTGCGGGGCGAATCGGCGCTCGTCGCCGGCCTGCTGCTCGCGCCGCAGGGGATCGGCGCGGTCATCACGATGCCGATCGCGGGACGGATGGTCGACCGCGTCGGACCCGGCCGTGTCGTGCTCGTCGGCGTCACGCTCGTGATCGTCGGGATGCTCGCCTTCGGCACGGTCGACGCCGGCACCTCCTACGTGCTGCTGGGCGCCGCCCTGCTCGTGATGGGGATGGGGATGGGCGCGACGATGATGCCGGCGATGTCGGCCGCCTACCAGACGCTGGAGCGGTCCGCGATCGCCCGCGCGACCACCGTCCTCAACATCGTCATGCGGGTCGGCGGCTCGATCGGCACCGCGCTGCTCGCGGTCGTGCTCCAGCACGAGCTGACCGGCGGGCTGCCGGCCGGCTCCGGCAGCGGGATCGGCGCGGCGGCGAGCCTCTCGCCGAGCGCGCGGGCGGCGGTCGCGCCGCAGATCGCGACGGCGTTCTCGCACACCTTCCGCTGGTCGCTCGTGCTGCTCGCGCTCGCGCTGCTGCCGGCGCTGCTGCTGCCGCGCCACCGGCCGGCGACGCCACCGGCTGGGCCCGGCGGGCCGGATGGCGCGCCCGGCGCGTCGCCCGGCGCGGACGGCGACGAGGCGGACCCGATCGAGCCGGTCGTCGTCGGCGCCTGAGCGCGGCCGCGCCGTCCCGGGCCTCCCCCGCCCGGGAGTTCACCGGAGCTTTCCAGGAGGGGCCGAGAAGCCACTAGGCTGCGACCGATGAGGCGTGCGGGGGCCGGAGGGTGAGCGGCGTCGGCCGGCGGCTTGCCCAGGTGGCGGCGGCGGCGGTCCTCGTGGTGGCGGCCGCGATCGTGGCGCTCGTCGTGGTGACGAGCGCGACCGGGGGCCGCAGCGTCAGCGAGTCGACGGGAACGACCCCCGCGCCGGCGCACCGCTCGACCGTGGCGCGGCACGTCCCCTCGGCGGCGGAGCGGACGCGAGCCGCGCAGGACGCCGGCATCGACCGGGTGCTGCGACGGACGCCGTACGTCGTGGCCGGCGGCGGCGAGAAGCGCGAGCTGTCGCTGACGTTCGACGACGGCCCCGGCCCCTACACCCCGCACGTGCTCGACGTGCTGCGGCGCCTGCACGCGCCGGCGACGTTCTTCACGATCGGGTTCATGATCCCGCTCTTCCACCAGGCGCTGCGGCGCGAGGTGGGGATGGGGACGGACGCCGCGATCGGCGACCACACCGAGCAGCACCCGATGATGACGCACCTCTCGCCGGCCGCCCAGCA
>JAATFK010000317.1 GCA_015655225.1 Solirubrobacterales bacterium
ACAACCACCTCTCCAACCACTACGAACGCGAGTCGTTCCTCTCGTTCTGGGACGACCCGGCGAAGGTCCAGGCGGGCTACGGCAAGACGATCGTCTACACGCTGAACACCCTTACCAAGTTCATCCAGCACTACGGCAAGAAGAACCTCGTCGTGATCGAGCTCGGCGACCACCAGCCGCGCAACCCGGTCACCGGCGAATTGGCCGGCCACCAGGTGCCGATCTCGATCATCTCCCACGACCCGAAGGTGCTGGAAGCGATCAAGGGGTGGGGCTGGAATCCAGGGCTGCGGCCGCGTAAAGACGCCCCGGTCTGGCCGATGAGCGGCTTCCGCAACCGCTTCTTCCGCGCCTTCGATTCGAACTCCGCGGCCAGGTAGCGCGTAGAGCACCGTATGGATGGGACCGTCAATTCCGAGCCGGCGCCGGGCCGACGGCTGACCGGCCTCGACGGGGTGCGCGGGCTGGCGGCGCTCTACGTCGTCGCCTACCACGTCACGCTGCGCGCCTTCCCCGGCTACCCCGACGCGGCCGCGCCGTTCTGGGTCGGCTGGTTCAGCTACGGGCGCTTCGCGGTGCTCGTCTTCATCGTCCTGTCGGGGTTCTCGCTGGCGCTCGCGCCGGCGCGGGACGGCTGGCGCCTCGACGGGATCTGGGACTACGCGCGTCGACGGGCGCGGCGCATCCTCCCCGCCTACTGGGCCGCACTCGCCTTCAGTCTCGCGGTTGCGTGGCTGGTCGTCCCGCAACCGCGGAGCGGCGTGCCGGACCTGATGTCGGTCCTCGTCAACGGCGCGCTGGCGCAGAACATCGTCAGCGCGCCGAGTCCCAACACGGCGTTCTGGTCGATCGCGGTCGAGGTCCAGCTCTACGTCGCGCTGCCGGTGCTGCTGCTGATGATCAGGCGGCGGGGGGCCGCCGCGATGGTCGCCGCGGTGACGCTGATCGTCGCGGCGCTCGGGATCTTCGGTCCCGACGTCGCCCGCCTGGACACCTTCGTGAACCAGTCGCCGCCCGAGCTCGCCGCGCTGTTCGCGCTCGGCGTCGCGAGCGCCGGGGTCGTCGTCGCCGGGGCGCGGAGATCATTGCCGTGGCCGTGGCTGGCGCTCGCCGCCGCGGTGCCGGTCCTCGCGACGATCGTCTGGGAGGGCACCGGCTGGGCGTTCGACCACCTCTTCTGGCTCGATCTGGCGCTGGCCCCGGCGATCGCCTGTCTCCTGATCGGCATCGCCGGTGGTCGCCCGGCGCCGCTCCTGCGCCTGCTCGACTCACGCCCGATCCGCGGCCTCGGCGACTCCTCCTACAGCCTCTACCTGACCCACGCCCCGATCATCGCGATCGTCTACGAGCTCTTCGTCGCCAAGTGGATGGGCCCGGGAGTCGCCGCCTTCTTCGTCTCGCTCGCGATCGTGTTGCCGCTGACGATCGCCTTCGCGCGCGCCTTCGCCTCGGTCTTCGAGCACGGCTACTTCCAGCGTCGCCGGCCGGCCCGGGGCTCGGCTCCGGCCCTCGCCCGGCCGGTCCCCCGCGGAGAGGTCGTGGCGTGATGATGAGGAGGGCGGGGACGACGAGGAAGCTGTCGACCTGGAGTCGCGTCATCGGGCCCGCCGCGGTCCTCGCCGTCGTGCTCCCCTTCCTGGCCTGGCGGCTCGGCACCGGCCCGTTCGTCGAAGGCGTCCGCTCGGTCGACGCCGCGGCGCTGGCGGCGGCCGTGGGGATCGGCGTGCTGACGACGCTGTGCTGCGCCTGGCGCTGGCGGACCGTCGCCCGCGCCCTCGAGGTCGAGCTCTCGCTCGGCACCGCGGTCGCCGCCTACTACCGCTCGCTCTTCCTCAACGTGACGCTGCCCGGCGGCGTCGTCGGCGACGTCCACCGCGGGCTCAGCCACGGCCACGACACCCGCAAGGTCGGCCGCGCGCTGCGCGCCGTCGCCTGGGAGCGCTTCGCCGGACAGGTCGTTCAGATCGTCCTCACCGTGCTCGTCCTGCTGGCGCTGCCGTCGCCGGTCCACGCGGCGATGCCGCTCGTCGC
>JAATFK010000595.1 GCA_015655225.1 Solirubrobacterales bacterium
CGCGCGACCGACACGCAGCTCGAACCGGAGGTCACCGGCGACTTCCGCCTCGGCGACGTGCGCCACGTCTTCGCCTCGGCCGAGCGCGCACGCGCCGGGCTCGGCTTCAGCGCGACGGTCTCGTTCGAGCAGGGCGTCGCCGAGTTCGCGACGGCGCCGCTGCGCACTGGGACAATCGCCCGATGAGCGGCGGCGTCCCTGCGCGCGGATCGGTGCTCGTCGTCGACGACGAGCCCACGATCGCCGAGGTCGTCGCCCGCTACCTCGACCTCGCCGGCTACGAGACGCGGATCGCCGGGGACGGGCTGACGGCGGTCGAGCTGGCGACGAGATCACGCCACGACCTCGTCGTGCTCGACCTGATGCTCCCCGGCCTCGACGGCCTCGAGGTGATGCGCCGGCTGCGTGCGGGCGGCGACCGGATCGCCGTGATCCTGCTGACCGCGAAGGGCGACGAGTCCGACCGCGTGATCGGCCTGCGGCTCGGCGCCGACGACTACGTCGTCAAGCCGTTCTCCCCGAACGAGCTGGTCGCACGGGTCGATGCGGTGCTGCGCCGGGTCGATCCGGCGCCCGGCGACGAGCGGCCGATCGAGCTGGAGGGACTGACGCTCGACCCGGGAGGGCGGCGCGTCGTCGTCCGCGGCGAGGAGGCGCAGCTGACCCAGCGCGAGTTCGACCTGCTGCTGTTCCTCGTCCGCCATCCCGGCCAGGTCTTCTCGCGCACGCAGCTGATGGACGCCGTCTGGCAGTACAGCTTCTACACCGACACCTCGACCGTCACGGTCCACATCCGTCGCCTGCGCGCGAAGATCGAGGCCGACCCCACGCAGCCCGCCCGGATCCAGACGGTCTGGGGCGTCGGCTACCGGTTCCAGCCATGACCGCCAGGATCGCGCTCGTCCTGCTCGCGGCCGCCGCCGTGACCGCCGTCCCGCTCGCCGACGGCGACCGCCACGGCGCAATGGTGACGCTCGCGATCCTGCTCGGAAGCGCGTTGCTCGCGCTCGGCGCGGCGCGCGTCGCGACGCTGCAGCGCGCGCGCCTCGGGCGCCTCTCACACCAGTTCGCCGCCGCGATCGCGATCGCGATCGTCCCGCTCGTGCTCGCGGTCGTCGTGACCGCCGCACTGATGTTCGTCTCCCACCACGACGCCGTGATGGTCTCGCTGATCGCGCTCTTCGCCGGCGCCGTCGCCGTGCTCGCCGCCGAGCAGCTGACGGGCGACGTCCTGCGCGACGTGCAGGCGGTGCACGAGCGCCTCATCGCGGTCAGCGAGGGCGAGCTCGAAGCCCACGCCGTCGCCCACGGCTCCGACGAGCTGGCGAACCTCGCCGCCGCCGCCAACACGATGAGCGACCGCCTCGCGGCCGAGGAGCACGCGCGCGACCAGGCCGAGCAGGCGCGCCGCGACCTCGTCGCAGCCGTCTCGCACGACCTGCGCACCCCGATCACGTCGCTGCAACTGCTCGCCACCGCCGTCGGCGACGACATCCTCGACGACGCCACGCGCCGCATCTACCTCGACCGCATGGGCACGCACATCCACGCGCTCAGCGAGCTGATCGACGACCTCTTCGAGCTCTCACGGCTCGAGGCCGGCGAGATCCGCTGGTCGCTCGAGCGCGTACGGCTCGACGACGTGATCGAGGAGACGATCGCGGCGATGCGCGTCCAGGCCGACGCGAAGGGCGTCGTCGTGCGGGCCGAGGTCGCCCCGCGGCTGGGGCTCGCGCACGCGAACCCCGAGAAGATCCAGCGGGTGCTCTTCAACCTGATCCAGAACGCGATCCGGCACACGCCCGAGGACGGCTCCGTGACCGTGCGGGCGGAGTCGGTCGAAGCGGGCATCGCGATCGAGGTCACCGACACCGGCGACGGGATCCCGGCAGCCGAGGGCGAGCGCGTCTTCGAGCCCTTCTACCGCGGCGAGCGACAGCCGCCCGATGCCATCCGCGGCAGCGGCATCGGCCTGTCGATCGTCAACGAATATGTCGCGGCCCATGGCGGCCGCATCGAGCTGCTGGCCGAAGGGCCGGGCGCCCGTTTCCGGATCGAACTACCCCATGCCGCGCGAGCCTGAACTTCTTTGTCCCTCCCCTGACGGGTCGGCCGTCCGGCGGGGCC
>JAATFK010000562.1 GCA_015655225.1 Solirubrobacterales bacterium
CGCGATCCACGTGACGGTCGCCTCCGACGCCGGCGCCTTTCTCGCGTTTCGACCCACGCCGTAGCGGGGAGGGCTACCTCGATGACCTCCAGCGGCTCAGGCTCCGATCGTCCCGCCGAGCCGGTCGTCAGACCGGTCGGCACCGAGCCGGCTGCGACGCCGCCGGTCGAGGCGCCCGATCCCGCACCGGTCGCGGAGACGCCGGCCCCGGCCGCCGCCTCGCCGCCGCCGACGCGGCCCGCGCCGCCCCGGCCGCGCCCGACGCCGAGCAGAGCCAGCGGGGCGAGAGGCCTCGGGCTGAGACTCGAGTCGGCGCTCGTGCGCGTCGTGCTGACGATCGGGATCGTCGCGATCGGCGTCGCGCTGGGCGCGATCCTCGTCTCGTCGAACGTCGACGGCTGGATCGACGGGCTCGTCGTCTCCGCCGTCAGCGTGCTGCTCGCCAGCATCGTCTGGTCATCAGAGCGACGCTGAACGACGCGGGCTCCGCCCCTCCGGAGTAAGCTGCTCCAGCTTCCGGAGTAGGAGAGAGCGTGAGTCAGGCAACGGTCGAGGCGATGCGCACCCCGCCGGAGCGGTTCGTCGGCCTGCCCGACTTCCCGTTCACGGCTCGCTTCCGCGAGGCCGGAGGGCTGCGGCTCGCGCACCTCGACGAGGGCGATGGCCCGCCCGTCCTGCTGCTGCACGGCGAGCCGACCTGGTCGTTCCTGTGGCGCCACACGATCCCGCCGCTCCTCGCCGCCGGCTACCGCTGCGTCGTGCCCGACCACGCCGGCTTCGGCCAGTCCGACAAGCCGCTCGCGCTCGACTGGTACTCCTACGACCGCCACACCGCGCTCGCCGCGCAGCTGCTGGAGGAGCTGGACCTGCGCGGCGTGACCGTCGTCGTGCACGACTGGGGCGGCCCGATCGGGCTGCGGCTCGCGGTCGAGCAGCCCGACCGGATCGACCGGATCGTCGTCACCGACACCGGGCTCTTCACCGGCCACCAGCGGATGTCGCCGGCGTGGGAGGCGTTCCGCGAGTTCGTCGCGCGCACCGACGACCTGCCGATCGGGATGCTCGTGCGCGGCGGCTGCCACCGGGACCCCGGCGAGGCGGTGCTGGCGGCCTACGACGCGCCGTTCCCGACCGCTGCCGCCAAGGCCGGGGCGAAGGCGTTCCCGCTGCTGATCCCGCGCACGCCGCGGGAGCCCGGCGCGGCGACCGGCCAGCGGGTGCTCGACGCGCTCGCCGCCGACACGCGCCCGACGCTCGTGCTGTGGGCCTCCGACGATCCGGTCATCCCGCTCGCGACCGGCGAGCGCTTCGCCGCCTCGATCGGCGCCGAACTGGCCCACGTGGTGCCGGACGCCGGCCACTTCCTCCAGGAGGACCAGGGACCGCTCCTCGGACGCCTGATCGCGGAGTGGCTCGGATGAGCTCGACCTCGGCCCCGATCGACGCCGGCTTCGTGATCCGCTACATCGACGCCGGCAACGCGCTGCCGGACATCCGCGCGCTCAAGCCGGTGATGTTGCGCCAGCTCGCGCTGGGGCCGGGGATGCGGTTGCTGGAGCTCGGCTGCGGCGCCGGCGACGACGCCCGCGCGACCGCGCGCCAGCTGCGCGACAGCGGCAGCGTGGTCGGGATCGACGCGGTGCCGACGCTCGTCGCCGAGGCGACGCGCCGCTCGCTCGACGGCGGCCTGCCGGTCGAGTTTCGCGTCGGCGACGCGCTCGCGCTCGACCTCGAGGACGAGAGCTTCGACCGCTGTCGCGTCGAGCGGCTGCTGATGCACATCGACGGCGACCCCGCGACCGCCGTCGCCGAGGTCGTGCGCGTGCTGCGGCCCGGTGGGCGCGCGGTCGTCTTCGACTTCGACTGGGACGCGTTCGTGATCGACGGCGCCGACCGCGAGCTGACGCGGCGGATCGTGCGCAGCTTCAGCGACGGGATGCCGAACGGCTGGGTCGGCAGCGCGCTGCCACGGCTCCTGCGCGAGGGCGGCCTGACCGAGGTGACGGTCGTCCCGCACGGCGTCGCGATCCCCTACGACTTCTTCGGCTGGCTGCTCAGCAGCCACCTCGACAGCGCGCTCGCGGCCGGCCTGCTGACCCCGGCGGAGCTGATCGCCTGGTGGGACCAGCTCGACGCGGCGCACGCCGCCGGTGGCTTCTTCGCGGCGCTGCTCGGCGTCGTCGTGAGCGGGACGAAGCCGGCGGTGGCCGGTGGCGCGGAGCGCGCTCGCTAGCGTGGCGTCCTTCCGGCTCGACGGCCAGCGGATCGCCTACGAGCTGCACGGCAGCGGGCCGCGCACGACCGTCCTGCTGCCAGGGCTGCTGTTCTCGCAGCGGATGCAGGAGCCGCTCGCCGAGGCGCTGGCGGCGCGCGGCAACCGCGTCGTGACGATGGACCCGCTCGGGCACGGCGC
>JAATFK010000441.1 GCA_015655225.1 Solirubrobacterales bacterium
GATCGACAGCATCGTGATCGCGTTCGCGTTCGGGTCGAGCCGCACGAGCAGCATCGTGTCCGAGCGGGCGTCCGATCTCGCGTCCGTGAAGCGGTGGTCGGAGCCGATCAGCAGCAGCGTCTGCGCCTTGCCGTAGTCGGCAGGCGTGAGGACGTTCTGGAGGTGCTTGATCGTCGTGCCGCGGTTGAGGTCGTTGACGAAGTTTCTGACCTGCAACAGGCCGGCGGTCGCGGTCGCCCCCGCCGTCAGGCCGATCACCAGGATCGCGGCGAAGAAGAAGCGGACGATCGTGCCGCGGCGCGCGCGGCGCGGGAAGTCGGCCATCAGGCGAGGCCCCCGTCGATCGCGTGCAGCGGCAGCTGCTCGCCGCTGCCGTGCTCGAGCCACGCCGGCAGCCGGCGCACGAAGTCGCCGAGGGTCCGGCGGTAGCGCTGGAGCGAGGTGACCGAGACCCACTCGTCAGGGCCGTGGTGGCCGCCGCCGGTCGGCCCGAACTCGACCGCCGGGATCCCGACCGCCTGGAACGAGACGGCGTCGGAGGCGCCGTCGCGCCCGACGCTGACCGCCTCGTCCTGAAGCGTGCGGCCGATCGCGTCCCTGAGCGCCCGCACGTACGTGTTCTCGCGCGCGACGAACGCCGGCGGGCGCGTCAGCGTCCTGGTGACGGTGACGTCGTCCATCGCCCGCACCGCCGCGAGGATCTCACCCGGGTCCTGCCCCGGCAGGTAGCGCACGTCGACCACCATCGTGCAGAGGTCGGGGACGCGGTTGAAGACGTCGCCGCCCTCGATCTTGCCGAGGTTGATCGAGGGCCGGTCGAACAGCTCGGAGGACTCGCGCGCGAACGGCAGCGCCTCGATCCGGCGGAAGACGTCGAGCGCCTTCAGCACGGCGCTGTCGCCGAGCCACGGCGTCGAGCCGTGCGCCGAGCGGCCGCGCACCTCGATCCGCATCGCGAGCACGCCCTTCGCCTCGATCCCGATGTGCAGGTCGGTCGGCTCGCCGGTGATCGCGAAGTCGCCCGTCAGCCCGTCGGCGATCAGCTCGTCGGTGGAGCGGGCGTCGACGTCCTCTGCCTCCTCGTCGGGGACGCAGAGGAAGCGCACGCGCACCCGCTGCTGGTCGGCGCAGTCCTTCACCGCCCACATCATCGCGGCGAGGCCGCCCTTCATGTCGTAGGCGCCGCGGCCGATCAGCCGGTCGCCCTCGACGCGGGGGACGAACTGCTCCTCGAAGCCGGGCACGACGTCGAGGTGGCCGTGGAAGATCACCGTCGGGGCGTCCCGCGGCGGGCCGACCTCGGCGAGGATCACCGGCAGCCCGTTGTGCGTCTGCTCGCGCACCTCGATGTCGCGGGCCTCGAGCCAGCCTCTGACGAACCCGGCCGCGGCCGCGAGCTCCTCGGCACGGGAGGTGTCGTACGTCATCAGCCGCTCGGCCAGCGTGCGTTCGTCGACCATCGGTCGAGACAGGATAGGGAAGCGCCTGGCCGGCTCGATCCGGCCAGGCATGGGGCGACGCGCGCTACGCGTCGTCGGCGATGCGCGCGAACGCCTCCAAGCGGCGTCTGTCGCGCGCCGCGGAGCGCTGAGCCTCGGAGCCGTCCTCGGCGTTCGCGTAGGCCTCTCTGGCCGCTCTCAGTCTCTCCTCGAGGTCGGCGCGGTCGATCTCGTCGGCCGGTCTCGCCTCCTCGACCAGGATCAGCGCGTGGTTGTTGCCGACCTGCAGGTAGCCCTCGCCCTGCGCCAGGCGCACGATCTCGCCTTCGCTGCGGTAGAGCCGCAGCTCGGTCGGGTCGAGCATCGCCAGCAGCGGCGTGTGGTTCGCGAGGATGCCGATCGAGCCGGTCGAGGTCCGCGTCGAGATCATCTCGACCTCGTCGTTGAAGACCTCGCCCTCGGGGGTCAGCACCTCGACCGGGAACTTCGTGCGGGCCATCGCGCGCTCAGCTCTCCTTCGCCGCTTCGAGGACGTCGTCGATCGTGCCCTTGAGCAGGAAGAGACGCTCCGGCAGCTCGTCGTGCTTGCCCTCGATGATCTCTCTGAAGCCGCGGATCGTCTCGGCGATCGGGAC
>JAATFK010000608.1 GCA_015655225.1 Solirubrobacterales bacterium
GGCGGCGGCGCCGGCCTCGGCGACCCGCTGCTGCGGGAGCCGGCCAGAGTCGCGGCGGACGTCGTCGCCGGCTACGTGACCGAGGCTCACGCGAAGGCGATCTACGGCGTCATCCTCGATGCCGAGAACGGCGTCGACGAGGCCGCGACGGCCGAGCGGCGCGCCGCGATCCGCAACGAGCGGATCGGCGGAGAGCCGACGAAGGAGGCGCGCGCGCCGCAGTACATCGGCGTCTCGCTCGCCCGGGACGACGACAGCTGGTCGTGCGCATCGTGCGATGAGCGGCTCGCCGACGCCGACGCCAACTGGCGCGACGGGGCGGTCCTCTCCGAGAACCCGATCGCGGAGCGCTACGACACGCTCGAGATGATCGTCCGCGACCGCAAGGAGGCCCCGCGCGTGATGGCGCGGGAGTACTTCTGCCCGGCCTGCGCGGCGGCGCTCGGCGTCGACGTCGCGACCGCCGACCTGGAGACGCTGCCGGCTGCCGCGCCGCTGCGTCAGGCGGTCGCCTCGTAAGCAGGATCGGCGCGATCTGGGGGTGTGGCAGCGACGCTTGTCACACCCCCGGGTCGGCGCTACAGTCCGTCGTCGAATGCCGACCGGCCGGTAGGAACCTTCCCCGGGGTTCGCCGCTCGGCATCAGGAGGAGAGACCGATGCGGATAATGATCGTGGACGATCACGAGATCGTCCGTGAGGGCGTTCGAGCAACCCTGTCGAGCGATCCGCGGATCGAGGTCGTCGGCGAGGCCAGCACCGGCAGAGAGGCGCTGCGGCGCGTCCGCCAGACGCTTCCCGACATCGCCCTGGTCGACCTGCGCCTGCCGGACATGCGAGGCGAGGACCTGACGCGCGAGCTGCGGCGCGACTTCCCCAGCACCGCGGTGATCATCCTCACGACGTACCTGAGCGAGGAGACCGTGCGCGGCGCGCTCGACGCGGGTGCGGCCGCCTACGTCACGAAGGCCGCCGGCCTGCCGGAGCTGATCGCGGCGATCGAGCGCGTGATGGACGGGCGCGGCGCGCCCGGCGTCGCCGCCGGGCCGCAGATCGTCAAGCAGCTGCACGCGCTCGTCGAGGACCGCATGAGCGGCGCGCGCCCGACGCCGCAGCAGGAGCGCGTCCTGGAGCTGGCGGCGCAGGGCTTCACCAACCAGGAGATCGGGACGCGGCTCTTCATCTCCGAGTCGACCGTCCGCTTCCACGTCCAGAAGCTGAAGGCGAAGTTCGCCGCTCGCACCAAGACCGAGCTGATCGCGAAGGCGATCCGGACGGGCTTCATCGCGCCGGCCGGCGAGGCCGGAGCGGCCCAGCGCGAGGCATGATCACGCTCGTCGCTCCCGCCCTCGGCCGTGGCCAGGCGGGCTTCGACGGCCTGACGGTCGCGGCGCGTCGCACGCTCGGCAGCGACGCGATCGTGATCGTCTTCGAGCCCGGCGTGCGGCCGCCGGTCGTGGTCGCCGCCGAGGGGCTCGCCGCGCCCGAGCTGGCGGAGCTGGAGCAGGCGCTGGCGGAGCGCCGGCCGGGCTATCTGGAGCGCGAGTTCGAGGGCGTCCTGAGCTCCTCGGTCGCGCTCGCGGGGGAGCGGCTGGGCGCGATCTACGCGCTCAAGCGGCGCGCCGGCGTGTTCGAGAACGAGCACCTGATCATGACGTTCGCCGCCCAGGTGGCGACCGCCTTCGGCCTCAGACGCCGCCCCGACACCCACGAGGACCGCACCGAGCGGCTCGACGCGCTCGACCAGCTGCTGCTCTCGGCGCACAGCTTCGAGGACCTGAGCGCCGCGCTCGCGACCGCGATCGGGCCGCTGTTCGACGGCGCGAAGATGGCCGTGATGGTCTCCGACAGCCAGCGCAACGTCCTGCAGATGATCCCCGGCTCGTTCGGCGCCCACCCCGACGTGGCGGCCTCCCACCAGGTCAGCATCTTCGATCCGCACAGCAACTCGGCGCGCACCTTCACGACCGGGCAGCCGTACTTCAGCAACGTCTCCGAGACCGACGCCAGCATCCGCAGAGAGTACGTCGAGGTCTTCCAGATCCACCGGCTGCTGTCGATCCCGCTCGGCCAGGTCGGCGTCCTGCACATCGCGAACAAGCCGACCGACTACACGCTGGAGGACGTCGAGCGCGCGCTGCAGGTCGCGCCCCGGATCGCGAGCATCGTGGAGCTGGCGACGACGCTCTTCCGTCTCCGCCGCCAGCAGGCGATCGACGGGATCCTCTCGAGCGTCGCGGTCGCCGTCGCGTCGGGCTCGAACGGGAAGGACTTCCTCACGCCGGCGCTGAGCGAGCTGTGCGTCGCGACCGAGGCGAGCCTCGTCGCGATCGTCCCCGACGACGCGCCGCCGATGCTCGGCCGCGACGGCCCGCGCGACGAGGAGCGCGAGCGGCTGGTGCTGGAGGAGGCCGGGGGGTACCCGGGGATGCGCGCCTACGTGGTCGGGCCGCAGAAGGCCGGCGACCCCGGCTGGGCCGCGTTCTACCTGCCGGTCTACCTCGGGCGCCAGCGGATGGGGACGCTCGCCGCCTACCGGCTGCGCGGCGAGCCGTTCGCGCAGGCGGAGCGCTCCGCGCTCGCGCGGATGGCGAACCTCGCCGCCCTGGCGCGCGCGACCGAGCGCTACCAGCAGCAGCGCGCCGAGCTGGCGCGGCTCCAGGAGCGCCAGCGGATCGCCGACGACCTGCACGACGACGTGGCGCAGATCCTCTTCGCCGCCCAGCTGACGCTCGACGCCCTGCTCCAGCGCGAGAGCGTCGACGACGAGGCGGCGGCGGCGATCGTGCGTGCGCGCGGCCAGCTGATCCGCGCCGACACGACGATACGCACGGTCATCCACCGGCTCTCCAGCCCGCCGGCGGCCGACATCGCGACGCGCCTCGCGTCGGTCGTCTCCAGCGTCGAGGAGGAGTTCTCGCTCGCGATCCGCCTCGCCGTCGCGGAGGACGCCGCGGCGCGGGCGAGAAACCTGCGACGGCCGGTCTCCGACACGCTCGTGAAGGTCGCGCGCGAGGCGCTCGTCAACGCCGCCAAGCACGCCGGTCCGTGTCGCGTCTCGGTCGCGCTGGAGGTCTCGCGGCGCGACCGCGTCGTCTTGACGGTCGCCGACGACGGGCGCGGGACCCCAGGTCCCGACGGGCTCCCGCACCACGGGCTGCTGTCGCTGCGGCGCGCGGTCCGCGACCACGACGGCAGCCTGCGCGTCACCCATGCGCCCGGCGGCGGCACGAGAGTGACCGCGAGCGTCCCGCTCGGGAGCACGCCGTCGGCGAGTGCGGGGCGACTGGCGGACCCGACAGTTGCCGCCTCCCGGCCCTCGGCCTAGGGTGCAGCGCCATATGTCTGATTCCGCTGCGATCGCCCCTGCCCTGCCCCTCGTCGAGAGCGACGAGCATCAGGCCCTCCGCTCCGCCGTCCGCGCCATCGCCGGCGGCTTCGGCCACAGCTACTACCAGCAGGTCTCGCGCGACGGCGAGTCGCCGACCGCGCTCTGGAACGCGCTCGCCGAGCACGGCTACCTCGGGGTCAACATCCCCGAGGAGTACGACGGCGGCGGGCTCGGCCTGCACGAGCTGGCGATGGTCTGCGAAGAGGTCGCGGCCGTCGGCTGTCCGCTGCTCCCGCTGCTCGTCTCGCCGGGGATCGCCGGCACCGTCCTGAGTCGCCACGGCTCGGTCGAGCAGAAGGAGCGCTGGCTGCGCGGGCTCGGCACCGGGGAGGCGCACTACGCGTTCGCGATCACCGAGCCGGACGCCGGCTCGAACACGCACAGAATCTCGACGCGGGCCGTTCGTGACGGCGACGACTGGCTGCTGCGCGGCACCAAGACCTACATCTCCGGCGTCGAGGACTCGCAGGCGCTGCTCGTGATGGCGCGCACCGGCGAGGTTGACGCGAGAGGGCGCGGACGCCTGTCGCTGTTCATCGTCGACGCCGACGCGCCGGGGCTCGAGCGTCAGCCGATCCCGAACGCCGTCTTCGAGCCCGAGCAGCAGTGGACGCTCTTCTTCGACGACGTCCGCGTCAGCGACGACCGCCTGATCGGCGGCGAGGGAGAGGGGCTGCGCGTCGGCTTCGACGGCCTCAACCCCGAGCGGATCCTGGCGGCGGCGGTCTGCACCGGCGTCGCGCGCTACGCCTTGGAGAAGGCCGCTGTCTACGCGAACGAGCGGCAGGTGTGGGGACAGCCGATCGGCGCCCACCAGGGCGTCGCGCACCCGCTCGCGGAGGCGAAGGTCGAGGTCGAGGGCGCCCGGCTGATGACGGCGAAGGCGGCGATCCTGCACGACGCCGGCTTCCCCGCCGGCGAGGCGTCGAACATGGCGAAGCTGCTCGCCTCCGACGCCGGCCTGAGAGCGCTCGACCGCTCGATCCAGGCGCACGGCGGCAACGGGCTCGCGGACGAGTACGGGCTGGCGGACCTGTGGTTCGTCGTGCGGCTGCTGAGAATCGCCCCCGTGTCGCGGGAGATGATTCTCAACTACGTGGCGCAGCATTCCTTGGGGTTGCCGCGGTCGTACTAGTCGGCGGCGTTTCGAACGGCTGACCACGAGGGAGAGTCGGGGCCGGCCGGGCCGGCGTTCCCTCGTGGTGTCGTTACGCGGCTACGCGCGGTCTCAGGTAGCCGAGCCGTTGCAGGCGCTCGCCGAGCGCTTGGATGACGCTCAGCTGCTCGGCTTGGCCGAGGATGAACATCACGCCCGTCCAGCCCTCGTCGGCGATCGCCCCGAGGGTCGCGTCCCACCGCGCCTCGTCGCCCCAGACGCAGAGGCTGTCGATCAGGTGGTTCGTGAGCCGTTCGGTGACGACGCCCGTGTTGCGCGGGCGCGAGTTGTCGGCGTGGTAGCCGTAGTCGTACGCGTGGCGCATGGCCAGCACGTCATCCTGGACGGCGGCGGGGACGTTGCGCTCGTCGAGGTCGCCGCGCATCGCGCGGTTGGCCATCGCGATCACCATCGCGCCGAGGTCGTCGCGGACGGCCGCGTGGCTCTCGGCCAGCGAGACGGTCGGGGCGATCCAGGTCTGCTTCTCGCCGCCCTCGGCGTGGACGCTCGCCAGCCGCCGCTTCCGCACCTCGGGGTCGAGCGTGCCGCCGTAGAGGAGGCCGTCGCCGGTGTGGGAGGCGAGCGCGGCGGCTCTCGGGCCGTCGGCGGCGATCAGCAGCGGGCAGCCGTCGCGCTGCATGCCGGTGACGGGGATCGCGGTGTCCTTGAAGGCACCGCCCTCACCCCGCCAATACCCCTGGATCGCCTCGACGGCCTGCTGCAGCTGCGCGAGCGTCGCGGGTCTCATGCCCAAGCCCCGGGCCGCGCTGTTGCCGGTCGCCAGGGTTCCGACGGCGCGGCCGTCGGTGAAGCTGTTGAGCGTCGCGAGCAGGTTCCCGACGATCACCGGATGGCGGGCCACCACATGACTCACCATCGGCCCGACCTTCACCGAAGGCGCCGCGCGCGCGATCTCCAGCTGGTGGAGGTACGAGTCCTCGTAGACGGTCGGCGAGTCAGCGGCCGAGATCCACGAGAAGCCAAGGGACTCCCCGAGCCGGGCGGCGGCGCGGGTCCCTTCGAGCGAACGGGGCAGGACCATGAATCCGAATTCCATGACCCGACCCTCTCCGACCCAGCCACCCCGGTGCACTGGCGCTAGCGCCAGTCCTGGGCAGCGCGGATCGTCTCGGCCACCCCCTCCGGGCGATCGACGACGTCCCGGTGCGTGAAGCGCAGGACGACATGACCACTCGCGGTGAGGAGGTTCGACTTCGCCCGATCACGCTCGAACGCGCCGCGCCCACGGTGGAAGGCCCAGCCGTCCAGCTCGACCACGAGCCGCGGCGGCCAGAAGGCGTCGACCTCGACGCCCTCGACGACGGCGTTGGTGCGCGGTCGTGGAAGTCCTGCTCGGTCGACCAACCGCAGGAAGCGATCCTCCAGCTCGGACCGCGTCAGCGACGCCCCGGCGGCTGCATGATCCGCGATCACCTCTCGCAACGTGGCATGACCGCCGCCGTTCCGGGTCCGCAACCGAGCGGCGACGGCGTCGACGGCGACCATGTCGAGCACGCCGCGGCGCTCCGCTTCCCCGACGGCTCTGGCGAGCTGCCCCCGATCGATGACCGCGGCGAGGTCGACGAGCGTGCGGGCGACGGTGGTCGCCGGGATGCCGTCGATGGCGGTGACGTCCGCCGCCGCGAGCGCTTCGACGCGGTGGATCCGGATCCCGGGCTGCCGTCGTCGCTGACCGCCCACGGTCACGTCGACGGAGGCGGCGTTCGACTGCCGCAGTCCGTGGAGAGCGGCGGCGCTTCGGTGACTCAGCGCCGCCGTCGGTCCGGCGGCCAGGACGGCGGCGAGCCAGTGACCCTCGGGGCGTAAGCGGCGATGCCCGACGGCGGCCACGCCACGGTGGAGCGGGATGAGGTGGCCGCTCGCGAGCCGTCGTTCCCATGTCGACCGAGAGACGCCGATCTGCGAGAGCTGCCACCGAGCGACGACCCCATGCTGCCGAGCGGCCAGCTCCGCCAGCGCCCTATCCGGATGCCAGTTAATCTCCCCTCGGATAGCGAGGGAAGATTCACGGGCATCCGGGGACATGGCCCGACGATGCCATGGCGCCCGTCACGCCACTGTCGCTGTTGGTGCCAATTCACCAACGCCTCGGCACCGCCACCGACGCCCCGACCGCCACCACAAGCACGCCGGCCGTGATGGCGAACGCCTCGGTGAACCCCGAGGCGGTCGGAAACCCCCCAACGCCCGGGTGCGCCGCCAGCACCGAGATCGCCATCTGGCTGCCGAACGCCCCGCCGACCCACCGGGTCACCGTGTTCATGCCGAGCGCGACGCCGGTCTGGCTCGCCGACACGGTGTTGACGATCAGGTTCGGCATCGCGGCGAACGCCAGGCCGATGCCCATCCCGGCGACGGTCGCGGCGAGGTAGATCTCCCACGGCCGCGAATGCAGCAGCGCCAGCAGGACGAACGCCGCCATCGAGGCGACCGCACCGGCGACGAAGGTCGCCTTCGAGCCGATCCGCCGCTCCAGCCAGCCGATCGCGAGCCCGGAGACGAGCATCATCACGGCCACGGGCACCAGGTAGAGCCCGGCCTGCGCCGGCGTCGCGCCGATCCCATACCCGGTCGATCGGGGCACCTCGACCAACTGGGGGATCAGGATGAAGGCGCAGAACATGCCGACCGCGAGCAGCAGCCCGGCGAGGTTCGTCGTCCAGACGGCGCGGATCCGCATCATCCGCATGTCGACCAGCGGCGTGCGGGAGCGCAACTCGACCGCCACCCACACCACCAGCACCGCCACGCCCGCCAGCAGGATCCCGACGGTATGCAACGACACCCATCCGCGCGACGGGGCGTCGGTGATCGCCAGCAGCACGCCCGTCAGCCCCGCTGACAGCAACGACGCGGCGAGCCAGTTGATCCGCCCCGGCGTGCGCACCGGCGACTCGGGCACGAGCCACGCCGAGGTCACGGCGGCGACGGCGATCAGCCCGAGCGGCGCCCAGAAGAGCCAGTGGTAGCCGAGCTGCTCGACCACCACGCCCGACAGCGCGGTGCCGGCGGCCGTCCCGATCCCGAGGATCGCCGAGACGAGCCCGATGCCGCTGGCGACCCGCTCGCGCGGGAACTCGTCGCGGACGATCGCGAACGAGAGCGGGAAGACGCCGCTGCCGACGCCTTGGACTGCGCGCGAAGCGATCAGCGGGCCGATCGAGCTGCACAGCGCAGCGCCGAGCGTCCCGAGGCCGAACACCGCCAGCACCGCGACGAGCACGCGCTTCTTGCCGTACACGTCCCCGAGCCGGCCGGCGATCGGCGTCGCCACGGCGGCGGTCAGCCCGTAGGCGGTCACGACCCACGCGGTCGAGCTGGCCGAGGCGTGGAGGGAGCGCTGCAACGTCGGCAGCGCCGGCGTCACGAGCGACTGGAGCAGCGCGTAGGCGATCCCGTCGAGCGCGAGCACGAGCAGCGTGGCGCGATAGTGCCGCCGGGCAGCCACCGCCGTCATCGGCCGACCGTAATGCGGTGCCAACGCGGCCGGGCTTGGCGGAAGCGCCAGTCCACCGGCCGCGACGGCGGGCGTAGGCTCGCGCCGTCCGACCCGGCGAGGAGCGAGATGGCGAAGGCACGCAGCAGCAGGGCCGTCGTGCAGACGGCCCCCGGCCACTTCGAGCTGCACGAGTTCGCGCGGCCCGAGGTCACGCCCGACGACGCGATCCTGCGGATGGAGCTGTGCGGGATCTGCGGCAGCGACATCGAGCAGTACGACGGCCGCTTCGACGACATCGGCTGGACGAAGGGCCCGACGATCCCCGGCCACGAGCCGCTCGGCGTGATCGACGAGATCGGCGAGCGGGCCGCGAGACGGTGGGGCGTGCAGGCCGGCGACCGCATCGCCGTCGAGCCGCTGATCCCCTGCATGGAGTGCGAGGCGTGCCGCACCGGCAACCGCACCCGCTGCAGCGGCTGGGGACGGATGTTCAGCTACGGCCTGATCGACACCGCGGTCGAGCCGGTGCTCCTCGGTGGCTACTCGGAGTACATGTACCTGCACCCGAACTCGGTCGTCCACAAGGTCTCCTCGGCGCTGCCGACGAGCGTCGCGGTCCTCTTCAACCCGCTCGCCGCCGGGATTCGCTGGACCGTCGCGGAGACCGACCTGGCGCTCGGCGACACGGTGGTCGTCCTGGGCGCCGGCCAGCGCGGCCTCTCCTGCGTGATCGCGGCGAGAGCGGCGGGCGCGGGGAAGATCATCGTCACCGACCTCGCCCGTGCCGCGAAGAAGCTGGAGTTCGCGCTGGAGCTGGGCGCCGACGCGGCGATCGTCGCCGACGAGGAGGACGTCGTCGAGCGGGTCCTGAAGCTGACGAACGGGCGCGGCGCTGACGTGGTCGTCGACGTCACCCCGGTCGCCACGCAGCCGGTGCACGACGCGATCCGGATCGTGCGCGCTGGCGGCACGGTCGTGCTCGTCGGCGTGAAGGGCGGCCCCAAGACGACGCTCGACACCGACGAGATCCTCCGCAAGTCGATCACGCTCAAGGGGATCCTGACCGTCGACTCGCCGGCCTACGTGAAGGCGATCCGCCTGCTGGAGCGCGGCGGCCTGCCGTTCGAGCGGATGCACACGGCCAGCTACTCCCTCGAGCGCGCCGAGGAGGCGATCCACCACCTCGCCGGCCGCCTCGACGGTCCGCCGGCGATCAACGTCGCGATCCGGCCCGGGGCCTGAGGCGCCGCGCCGCCGCCTCAGGCGCGCGGCGCGAGGTGCCGCGGCACGACGACCAACGCCTGCAGGATCTCGCCGCCGTCCTGGTTGCGGCAGGTCGCCTGCAGCGTGAGATCGCCGGCGTGGTCTGCGATCTCGCCGGCCGTGCAGGTGACCGCGTCGCCGATCCGGACCGGCCCGCGGTAGGCGACGTCGATCCGCACGCTCGGCGGGATCCGGTCGCCACCGAGCCACCGCGCGACCGCCTCGAACAGCGTCTGCAACCCGATCGGCCCGTGGGCGATCACCCCGCCGAACTGCGTCGCGGCGGCGGCCGCCTCGTCCATGTGGATCGGGTTGTAGTCGCCCGACAGCTCCGCGTAGCGGTCGATCTCGGCCCGGCCGACGACGTGCGTGATCGAGGGGAATGGCTTCCACGCCTGGCTCACGCGTCCTCCTCCGGCGGGGCGATGATCATCCACTCGACCACCGTGGACAGATGGCCCTCGGACGCGAAGGAGAAGGTGAAGGTGGTGTAGAGCCCGCTCGGGCGCCGCTGCTGGCCGCTGACCCACATCTCGATCGCGACGTCGCCCTCGACCGGCAGCTCGCCGACGACCGTGAAGGTCTGCCGCGCGAGCACGCCGCCCGCGATGATCCCGTCGAGCGAGCGGCGCAGGACCCGGAGCGTCAGCAGCGGGAGCACGCCGAGCGGCGCGGTCTCGCCCTCGACCTGCGTGCCGATCGCGCCGCGCAGGCTGTCGCTCGTAGAGCGCGCGAGCGGCTCGACGAACGGTCCCCAGCGATCCCCGACCGACAGCTCCGCGTAGCGGACGGTGGAGAACTCTGGCACGCCCTCCAGCGTGTCGCCCACGGTCAGGCGCCGCCGGCGAGGTCGAAGACGATCTTGCCGGTGTGCTTCCGCGAGCCGATCAGCTCGTGGACTTCCCGCAGCTGATCGGGACCGAAGACCTCGACCTCGGGGGCGAGACGGCCGTCGCGCCAGCGGTCGATCACGGCGTCGAACGCCGCCTGCGGCTCGGCCGCGTCGCGCTCGGTGATGCGCGCGACGAGCAGCCCGATGATCGTCTGCCCACGCGGCATCAGCGCGCGGGTGTCGAGCTCGGCCGGCTGCTGGCTCGCCGAGCCGACGATCAGGTAGCGGCCGGAGAAGGCGAGCGCGCGCATGCTCGGCTTGAAGACGGGACCGCCGACGCCGTCGATCACGAGGTCGACGCCGCGCCC
>JAATFK010000199.1 GCA_015655225.1 Solirubrobacterales bacterium
CAAGTCGACGCTCGTCAACGGGATCCTCTACAGAGCGGTCGCGAACAGACTCCACCGCGCGAAGCAGCGACCCGGCTCGCACCGGCGCATCACGGGGCTTGAGCAGCTCGACAAGATCATCGCGGTCGACCAGTCGCCGATCGGGCGCACGCCGCGGTCGAATCCGGCGACGTACATCGGCCTCTTCGACCAGGTCCGCGACCTCTTCTCGAAGACGCCGGAGGCGAGAGCACGGGGCTATAGAGCCGGCCGCTTCTCGTTCAACGTGAAGGGCGGGCGGTGCGAGGTCTGCAGGGGAGACGGGCAGATCAAGATCGAGATGCACTTCCTGCCGGACGTCTACGTCCCGTGCGAGCAGTGCCACGGCAGACGCTACAACCGCGAGACGCTCGAGGTCCGCTTCAGAGGCAAGACGATCGCCGACGTGCTGGAGATGCCGATCGAGGAGGCGCTCCAGTTCTTCGAGCACATCCCGAAGATCCGGCGTCGGATCCAGACGCTCCACGACGTCGGGCTCGACTACATGCGGCTGGGGCAGCCGGCGACGACGCTCTCCGGCGGCGAGGCGCAGCGCGTCAAGCTCGCTGCCGAGCTGGCGAAGGTCGCGACCGGCAGAACGATGTACATCCTCGACGAGCCGACCACGGGCCTCCACTTCGCGGACATCCAGAAGCTGCTGGAGGTGCTGCAGCGGCTCGTCGACCAGGGCAACTCGATCGTCGTGATCGAGCACAACCTCGACGTGATCAAGACGGCCGACCAGCTGATCGACATGGGTCCCGAGGGCGGCGACGAGGGTGGCCAGCTCCTGGCGGTCGGCACGCCCGAGCAGATCGTCGCGATCCCCGGCTCCGTGACGGGTGCGTTCCTCGCCGACCTGCTGGAGCGCAAGCCGTCCGCCAGAGCGGCCGCCGCCGCGCCGGCGAAGCGGCGTCGCAAGGTCGCGGCCGCGGCCTGAGGCGGGGGGCGGCGTGCGGGGCGCCTCGCCTCGTGGCGGCGTCTCCCGATAGCGTGCAGGGATGAGCGACCCTGGGGAACTGCGGCGGCTCGCCGCGCAGGCGAAGCTGTGGGCGCAGAAGTGGCGCTGGTACGAGCGCTCGACGCTGCCCTGGAACCGCGCTCGCGTCCACTGGCACTTCCTGCGGCGTGAGGCGTTCGTGCGCTGGCCGGTCCACGGCAACGTCCTCGAAGCGCTCGACGAGGGCCGCCTGGAGATCGGCGCCGGTGTCCTGCTCGAACCCGGCGTCTGGCTGACCGCCCCCGGCGACGCCCGCATCCGGATCGGCGCTGGCTCGTTCCTCAACCTCGGCGTGATGGTCGCCGCCGTCGAGCTGGTCGAGATCGGCGAGCACTGCATGTTCGCCAACGGCTGCTTCGTCACCGACGGCAACCACCGCTTCGACGACCCGGCCAGACCGGTCCCGTGGCAGGGCTTCTCCACGAAGGGCCCGACGCGGATCGGCGACAACGTCTGGTGCGGCGCGAACGTCGTCGTCACCAGCGGCGTCACGATCGGCGAGCGAGCCGTGATCGGCGCCAACAGCGTCGTGACCCAAGACGTTCCCGCCTTCTCGATCGCCGCCGGCGCTCCGGCGAAGGTCCTCAGACGGATCGAGTACCCGGAAGACGTCAAGATCGCTCCCCTCTAGGGACAGCAACTTTGACGTGTTCGGGTGGCGGCGCGGCCGGGGGCGCGACCTACTTGTCGAGCATCACCGACACGGCGAAGGCCACGGCGGCCAGCACGCCGGCGAGTGAGACGACGGCGAGCGCCGCGTTCAGGCCCGCCGCGACCGGCTGGGCCCGTCGGCGCAGGTCGCCGGCGCGCGTGCTGCCGTAGATCACGAGCGCGAAGACGGCCGTGATCCCGACGCCGGCCAGCAGCGCCGCCTCGACCACGTTCAGCAGCTGGCCCCAGTCGACCAGCTTCGCCGCCAGCGGCGCGACCAGTGCACCAAAGACCGATCCGCTCACGACGCGCCCTGGGCCGTCGACGTGATCGCGGCGCCCTGTCGCAGGCGCCGCGCGAACACGACGCCGATCAGCACGAGCGCCGCGCCGGCGACCACGATCGGGCCGAGCGACCCGGTCCCGAAGAGCCGCGTGACGCCGTACACGGCGGCGCCCACGATCGCCGCGCAGGGCAGCGTCAGCACCCATGCGGCGACGATGTTGCCGGCCACGCCCCAGCGCACCGCCGAAAGTCGCTTCGCGGCGCCGGCGCCCATCACCGAGCCGGAGATCACGTGCGTCGTCGAGAGCGGGTAGCCGAAGTGCGTCGCCGCCAGGATCACCGCGGAGCCCGACGACTGCGCGGCGAAGCCCTGCGCGGGGTCCATCTTGATGATCCGCGTCCCGAGTGTCTTGATGATCCGCCAGCCGCCGAGATAGGTGCCGAGCGAGATCGCCGTCGCCGACGCGATCACGACCCAGGTCGGGACGCCGTGGCCGTGGCTCAGGTTGCCATTCGCGATCAGCGCGAGCGTGATCACGCCCATCGTCTTCTGCGCGTCGTTGGTCCCGTGCGCGAGCGCGAGCAGGCCGCCGGACAGCACCTGCCCGAGCCGGAAGCCGCGGTTGACCGGCCCCGGCGCCAGCCGGCCGACGATCCGGTAGACGACGAGGATCGCGATCCCGGCCGCGAGGAACGCGAGGACCGGCGCCAGCACGGCCGGCACGATGATCTTCGAGACGAGCCCCGCGCCGAGGATCGCGCCCGGCCCGTGCGCCACGAACGTCGCGCCGACGACGCCGCCCACCAGCGCGTGCGAGCTGCTCGACGGCAGCCCGAAGTACCAGGTCGCGAGGTTCCAGACGATCGCGCCGACCAGCCCGGCGAACACGATCGTCGTCGTGATCACGTCCTGGTCGACGATGTCGGAGGCGATCGTCGCCGCGACCTTCAGCGACAGGAACGCGCCGACGAAGTTCAGCAGCGACGCGAGGCCGACCGCCACTCTCGGCGCCAGCGCGCGCGTCGAGATCGTCGTGGCGACCACGTTGGCGGTGTCGTGGAACCCGTTCGTGAAGTCGAAGCCGAGGGCGGTCGCGACCACGATCGCGAGGATGACGTCGTTGTGCAAGGCGGTGGAGCGGAAGCGGCGGCGCGAGGCCTACGAGTTCTTGATGATGATGCCCTCGAGGATGTTGGCGACCTTCTCCGTCGAGTCGATCGCCTCCTCGAGCCGCTCGAAGAGGTCCTTCCAGCGGATCACGACCATCGGGTCGATGCCGTTGTCGAACAGCGACGCGATCGCCTCGCGGACGACCCGGTCGCCGTCGTTCTCGAGCCGGTTGATCTCGACCGTGTAGTGCGAGATGTCCTGGAAGTCGCGCATCCGCGGGATCGCCTCGACGATCTGCCGCGCCGCCTGCAGCAGGATGTGCGCGAGCCGCTGCGACTGCTCCATCGGCGCCTCGACCTTGTAGAGGCCGAGGTAGTCCGCGACCTCTTCGATGTAGTCGACGATGTCGTCCAGCGCGGACGCGAGCTGGAGGATGTCCTCACGGTCGATCGGCGTGACGAACGTCTGGTTGAGGCGGTGGATGATGTCGTGCGTGATGCGGTCGCCCTCCTGCTCGCAGAGCAGGATGTCGCGCGCCAGCTCCTTCGTCTCCGGGAAGTTCCGGAGCATCTGGTCGAGCAGGTCGGCCGCTCGCAAGATGTTGCGACCCGCCTCCTCGAAGAGGTCGAAGAACTCGCGGTCACGTGGTGCGAAGACCTGTGAAAGGCGCGCCATCGCGCGATCCTCCTCTAGAGCGGCAGGCAGAAGGGCCGGAGTCTAGACGCTGGGCGGCGATCCGGTCACCCGGACCGCCGCATCCGGACACCCGCGCGCGCCGCGCTCAGCCGAGCAGCGTCCGGAAGCGCTCCAGCTCCTCCGGAGCGATCGAGTAGGTGTGGTCGGGCCCCGGATAGCGTCTCGCGCGCACGTCCTCGGCGTAGGCGCGGACGCCCGCGACCATCTCCGCCTGCACGTCGGCGTAGCGCTTCACGAAGCGCGCGCCGACGCCGTCGCGGATCCCGAGCAGGTCGTGGAAGACGAGCACCTGGCCGTCCGTCGCGCCGCCCGCGCCGATCCCGATCACGGGGATCTCCATCCGCTCCATCAGCAGGTCCGCGACGGTCGCCGGGATCGCCTCGAAGACGACCGAGAAGCAGCCCGCGTCCTGGAACGCGAGCGCGTCGGCGGCGACGTCGTGAGCGCGCTCCGCCGTCCGGCCCTGGGCGCGGTAGCCGCCGAGCGCGGTCGCCGTCTGCGGCGTCAGCCCGACGTGGCCCATCACCGGGATGCCGGCCGCGACGAGCGCGCGCGCCCGCTCCGCCGCGACGCCGACCGCCTCGATCTTGACGGCGTCGGCGCCGGCCTCCTTCACGAACCGCATCGCGGTCGCGATCGCCTGCTCGTTCGAGCCCTCGAAGGAGCCGAACGGCAGGTCGGCGACGAGCAGCGGCGTGCGCAGCCCGCGCCGCGCGGCGCGCGCCAGCATCAGCATCTCGTCGAGCGTGACCGGGACGGTCGAGGGGTAGCCGAGGACGGTCATCGCGCCGGAGTCGCCGACCAGCACGACGTCGACGCCGGCCTGCTCGGCGACGACGGCGGACGGGTAGTCGTAGGCGGTGACCATCACGATCGGCTCGCCGAGCCGCTTCTTCTCCGCCAGCTGGGGGAGCGAGACCGGCAGGCGCTCGATCGTCGGGGTGGGGGCGCTGCTGGGGATGGTGGACATGGTTCCGGGACTCCTTGTCAGCTCGGTTGGCGCCCTCAGCTGAGGAGGGTCGCCACCTCGCGATCGACGTGGATGATGCGATTGCCGTCGCCCACGTGGACGACGACGGGCTCGTAGCTCTGCAGCTCCTCGCGGTCGTACTGCGCGTAGGAGATGACGATGATCGTGTCGCCGTGGTGGACGAGGCGGGCGGCGGCGCCGTTGACCTTGATCTCGCCCGAGCCGCGCTCGCCCTCGATCGTGTAGGTCTCGAAGCGCGCGCCGTTGTTCACGTCCACGACGGCGACCTGCTCGTGCGGCAGGATGTCCGCCGCCTCCAACAGCTCCGGGTCGACCGTGATCGACCCCACGTAGTGGAGGTCCGACGCGGTGACGGTCGCGCGGTGGATCTTCGACTTCAGCATCGTGCGGAGCACTCAGTGACTCCCGTTCGTGGTCAGGATCAGGTTGTCGATCAAGCGTGCGGGCCCGACGCGCGCGGCCACCAGCAGCAGCGCCTCGCCGCCCTCCTCGAGCCGCTCCAGCGGCACGAGCGTGTCGGCGGAGACGAGCGCAAGGTACTCCGGCTCGACCGCGTAGGGCGCCATCGCCGCGCGGGCGCTGGCGGCGAGCGCGGCGGCGTCGCGCGCGCCGTCGGCGACCGCCGCGGCGGCGGCGTCGAGCGCGCGGCGCAGGGCGATCGCGCGCTCGCGGTCGGCGGGACCGAGGTAGCCGTTGCGGCTCGACATCGCGAGGCCGTCGGGCTCGCGGACGGTCGGGCAGATCGCGATCCGCGTCGGGATCGCGAGGTCGCGCGCGAGCCGGCGGACGATCAGCGCCTGCTGCGCGTCCTTCTGCCCGAAGTAGGCGACGTCGGCGCCGGCGATGTTCAGGAGCTTGGTGACGACCGTCGCGACGCCGTCGAAGTGGCCGGGGCGGTGCTCGCCCTCCAACGACTCGCTCAGATCGCCGACGCGGACGGTCGTGGAGAAGCCGTCGGGGTAGATCTCAGCGATGGGCGGCGCGAACAGCAGGTCGACGCCGGCGGCGGCCGCGAGCGCCGCGTCGGTCGCCTCGTCGCGCGGGTAGGCGGCGAGGTCCTCGCTGGGGCCGAACTGGGTCGGGTTGACGAACAGCGAGACGACGACGACGTCGCAGCCCGCGACCGCCTGCTCCATCAGCGAGCGGTGGCCGGCGTGGAAGGCGCCCATCGTCGGGACGAGGCCGATCGTGCGCCCGGCGCGGCGCTCCTGCTCCAGCCGTTGGCGCAGCTCGGCGATCGTGCGGACGATCCGGAGGCTCATGCGGCGACCCCGGTGGGGGTGGCCGGCGCGGTGGGGGTGGCCGGCGCGG
>JAATFK010000511.1 GCA_015655225.1 Solirubrobacterales bacterium
GACCGCGCAGTAGATGCCGAACAGCGGGATGAAGAACGCGACCACGCCGAGGAACAGCCGCCCCTTCGCGAGCGTGATCAGCGCGAAGGCCAGCGACAGGGCGGCGTAGACGACGGTCAGCCACACGTCGCCGCTGTCGTCCAGGTCGAGCGGGTGCGCCCCGATGGCGACGAGGCTCGCGAACAGGAACGCGATCACGACCGCGTCGATCGAGGAGCGCCCCTGCTCGGTCCAGTAGACGTCTCTGAGGTGGAGCCAGAGGGCGTACTCGTCGAGCGTCAGCCCGACGCCGATCCCGAACGCGATCGAGGTCACCTGCCACCAGGGCGAGCCGAGGTCGGCGGCGAGCGCGACGAAGCCCGAGATCATCATCAGCACGATCCCCCACACGAGGTGGTGGATGTGCAGCCCGCTGGAGGTCTCGACGTTCCCCGGCCACCAGCTCACCTGCATCCGGATCAGGCGCGCGCTCGTGCGGATGAACAGCCAGGTGATCAGGAAGGCCAGCAGCATCAGGAAGGCGGCAGGGCGTCCCGGCTCCGAGGCGGAGCTGACGACGTTCACCTGGTGGAAGTCGACCTTGAGCGCGAGCGTGAGGAAGGGCGCCATCGGCGCGCATCCTAGCCAGGGACCCGGCGGCCGGTCACAGCCCCTGGACGCCTCTTCGCTCGCGCAGCGGCGGTGGCGCGAACGGCTGGTCGCTCGCGTCGAGGGCGATGGCGCAGACGAGTCCGGCGGGCGCGAGCAGCAGCGCGAAGTCGAGGCCGTCCCAGCGGCCGGCGGGTTGGAGGCCCGTCTCGACCGCGCGCGCGAGCATCAGCGGCAGGCCGCGGCCGTTCCCCTTCGCGAGCGCCTCGGCGGTCGTCCAGAAGGTCGTCGCGGCCTGCGCCTGGCGGGTGGGAGCGAGTGCTTGGAGCGCCGCCGCGTCGGCGGCCGACATCGCCCGCAGCGCGACGGCGTGCCAAACGGACGCGGCCGGCTCGAGGTCGAGCCCGATCCGCTGGCCGGGTGGCGCGAGGGCGATCCCGACCCAACCGGCGCAGTGGGAGATGCTGAGGCTCGGCACCGCGCCCTCCCAGCCGACCGGGACGATCCGCGGGGGCGTGTCGTCGGCGCGGGGGACCGTCACCTCGCCGAGCCCGTCGGCACGGAGCGTCGCGGCGACCATCAGGCGCGCGAGCCGCGAGGCGAGCGTCAGCGCCGGGTCGATCCCCCGGGCGTCGAGGAGTCGCTCGGTCGCGCGGACCGCCGCCGCGCCGGCGGGCAGCCGCAGCAGCTCGACGCGCGGCAGCGAGGGCTACTCCTCGGTGCCGAGGCCGTCGGGGTCGGGGTCCGCCTCGGCGTCGCCGGCGTGCGCCGGGGCGACGGGCGGGGCGGGCGGGAGCCCCATCGACAGCGCCGCGCGCAGCGAGGCGACCCACGCGTTCGGCGCCTCGAACGGCCGATCGACCGGGATCATGTAGGGCTCTCGCGTCTTGGCCGCGTCGCGCTCGCCGCGCAGGCGCACGCGGATGTAGCCCTGGGTGGCGTGGATCTGGAATTCGATCCCGGCGATCTCGGCGTGGCCGAAGCCCTCGACCCGCTGGCCGACGGTCGTGCCGGGGAGCGAGGCGCGCTTGACGATGAACAGCCGCATGTTCGTCGCGATCAGCGTCTGGCGGTTGGCGGCCGCGACGTGCACGACCTTCTCCTCGCCCTCGAGGAACTGCTCGGCGGCGAGCCGCGAGGCCCGCTCGTCGACCCGCGGCTCGACCGATATGGCTCTTCTCTGGCGCGCCATCGACGCTGGAGCGTACGCTGCCGGCGCCCCGGCTGCCCCCGCAGGCGCCGCGCTCAGCCTCTCACGATCGTGAGTCTGAGCGTCCTCGCCTGCGTGCGCTTGCCGGCGGCCGTCGCCGTGGAGCTGCCGAGCGGGAGCGCGTGTCCTCGTCGGCGCGGCGCGTGCTGTACTTCGGCGATGTCCGAGCCGACAGTGCGGGAGCGTCCGACGAAGGTCTGTCCGGAGTGCGCCGAGACGGTGCTCGCGGACGCGCGCAGATGCCGCTTCTGCGGCCACCGCTTCGCGCCGCCGGCCGCCGGCGCGTCCGGCGCGACGCCCGAGCCGCGCGGCGGCGTCCTCGGGCTGATCTTCCGCCGCCCCGCGCCGCCGTCGACGGTCGAGGACGTCCTCGCGCAGTGGGGCGTCGAGCTGCTCGACGGCGAGCACGCCGACGACATCCGGCTCTGCCGGGTCGACGGCGAGCCGAGCTACGTCGTCGTGACGAGCCTGCGCTTCCTCGCGGTCGCCTCCAGACCGAGAGTGAAGGGTCCCCGGACCGTGAAGGAGCGGTGGCTGCGCGAGCTGGTCGGGGTGGAGCGCAGCGGGCAGCAGCTCGGGCGCACGACGCTGACGGTGCGCTGGCTGCACGGGACGACCGAGCTGGCCGGCCTGAGAGCGGCGGCGCTCGCCGC
>JAATFK010000105.1 GCA_015655225.1 Solirubrobacterales bacterium
ATCCACGAGGTGCCGGTCGACTGGGTCGACGACCCCGACTCGCGCGTCGACATCGTCTCGACCGCGCTCGGCGACCTGCGCGGCGTCGCGCGGCTGCTGCTCGCGAGCCCGGTCGTGCGCTTCCTCGGGATCGGGATCCTCTCGACGCTCGCCTACCTCCTGCTGCTGCTGGCCCTGCGCGGCCCGCTCGGCACGGCGGCCGCCAACGCGGTCGCGCTGGCGCTGACGGCGGTCGCGAACACGGCCGCCAACCGGCGGCTCACGTTCGGGCTGCGCGGGAGCGTCGGGATCAAGCGCCAGTACGCGCTCGGCGGCGTCGTCTACGCGCTCACGCTGGCGCTCACGAGCGGCGCGCTGGCGGTGCTGCACGGCGTCGACCCGTCGCCCTCGCAGGCGGTCGAGCTGACCGTGCTGGTGGTCGCGAGCATCGCCGCGACCGTCACCCGCTACGTTTCCTTGCGCTCGTGGGTGTTCGTCCGGGGCGTGCCGGAACTGACGCTGACGACGACCCCGTCCCGCACCGACCCCACCTGAGGAGCCTCCATGCCCGCCGCCCCGTCCCGGCCGATCCAGGCGCTGCTCGACGCGGCCAACGCGCACGACACCGACGCCTTCCTCGCCTGCTTCCCCGACGACGGCGTGGTCGACGACTGGGGCCGCGAGTTCCGTGGGGCGGACGCGATCCGCGGCTGGAGCGACGGCGAGTTCATCGGCGTCGACGTGACGCTCGCGGTGACCGCGGTGGAGGAGCGCGACGGCGAGACGGTCGTGACCGCGCAGGTCGGTGGCCGGGGCTTCAACGGCCCCAGCCACTTCGCGTTCGCGGTCGCGGGCGACCGCGTCGCCCGCATGACGATCCGCGGCTGAGGCCTACAGCCCCGTCGGGTGACGGACGACGTAGCCCGCCGTCGAGGTCATCGAGTCGCTCCAGCGCGAGCCGCCGTTCGAGCTCTGCGCGCCGGTGTCGAAGCGACGGCCGTCGATCGTCATCCAGGCGTGGCCGGCGTTCGCGTAGATCGTGACGTGCGCGCCCGGTCCCGCCTCGCCGTAGCTCTCCAGCGAGCTGGAGTCCTCCGGGCTCGACAGCAGCCCGGCGCCGTGCAGCACGTAGGAGACCGAGCCGGAGCAGTCGTAGCCGCTGGAGACGAACGAGCCGTGGCCGCCGCCGTAGACGTACGGCGTCGTCGCGATCTGGTTCGCCGCGGCGATCATCGCCTGCACCTTCGAGGAGCTGTTCGAGCTGCCGCTGTCGTCGCTGCTGTCGCCGCCCTCTCTGAGGACCGGGCCGCTGCCGAGGCCGAGCGCGCTGCGCGTCGCGGGGCCGGCGACGCCGTCGGCGGTGAGGCCGTGGGACGACTGCCAGCTCTTCAGCGCCGCCTCCGTGCCGGGGCCGAAGACGCCGTCGGCGTCGACCCCGAGCGCCTGCTGGAGCGCGCTCACGTCGCTGCCGCCGCCGTTCGCGTCGGACGTCGCGCGGGCGGTCGTGGCGTTGCTGGAGCCCGACGCGCCCGAGCCGAGCGCGGCGAACGTCGCCGGGCCGGCGATCCCGTCGACCGTGAGGCCGTGACGGTCCTGGAAGGAGCGCAGCGCGTGGAGCGTCTGGGGGCCGAAGATGCCGTCGGCGGTCAGTCCGAGCAGCTTCTGCAGGTACGCGACGCTGTGGCCGACGACCTGGCCCTTGCCGCCGCTGCTGGAGGTCGCCGAGGCGACCGCCGCGCTGGCGCCGGCGCGCGTCAGCGCCGACCAGGTCGAGGGGCCGGCGATCCCGTCGACCGTGAGGCCGTGACGGTCCTGGAAGCGCCGCAGCGCGCGCTTCGTCTGGGGCCCGAAGATCCCGTCGGGGGTGAGGCCGAGCGCCCGCTGCAGGCGGGCGACGTCGTGGCCGCTGTCGTCGGAGGTGACGACCGGCGCGGCGGCGGCGGTGCCGGTGCTCGCCAGCACGCCGACCGCCGGGCCCGCCGTCATCGTCAGCAGCGCCGCAAGCGAGATCGTGCGCTTGGCCGGCGCCGGCAGCGGGGAGGACGCGGCGGCCGCCTCGCGACGGCGGATCGAGTACGCCAGCGAATCCTGGGCATGCTCCTCCTCGGCGAGGTCCCGCGGCCGCAGGCGGGCGAGCGCGAGGGACGTGCGGGCCTTGCGGCCACGACGCGCAAGCGATCGCTCAAGCGAACTCGCCCAGGGGTCACTGAGCGCTAAATCGCGCTGCTCGAAATTCACGTCTGGTGCTCCTTCGTCGGGTGGAGCCTGCGAGGTGAGCTGACGGGCTCGCGCTCCCAACGGTCGCGCTACACCGCATCCACTGCGGCGATTCGCCCCTGGCCCCAGAAGGGCCAATGGTTCCCCCGCTCGCCCGTCCACAGGGGACCGGCGATTCGGCTCGTATGTGGCGGCGTCGAACCTACCAGGTGAATTCCTGCATGCTGCAAGGCCTCTTGCAAGCAAGTTGACAGAACAACGCCTACTTCACTTAACGCTGCCCGGGAAAGAGAGTTGCGCGAACGTGAGCGGACGGCGGCGGGCCGATCCTAGCGCGCCGCGGGGGTCCGCAGCGTCCGCGCCCGCCGCAGGACGGTGAACGCGCCCAGCAGGAGCGCGGCGGCGGCCGCCGCGAACATCCCGGAGGGAGCGCCGATCGCCCCCGCGACCGCCGAGCCGATCGCGATCCCGCCCATGATCCCGGTCGTCTCCCAGGCGTAGGCCTCGGTGACCGTGCCGGCAGGCGCGACCTGGCCCATCAGCGCGTAGACGACCGCGAAGAGGGGCGCGACGGCCGCGCCCGCCAGGAAGAGGCCGCCGGCGAGCCAGAGGGTGCTGGGCGCGAACGTCAGCAGCGTCGTGCCGCCCGCGAGCAGGCCCAGCAGCGCGCCGGCGCGCCGCACCGGGTCGGCGCTGTGGCCGCGCTGGGCGACGACGAGCCCGGCGATCAGGCTGCCGACGCTCCAGGCGGCGTACAGCAGGCCGAGGCTTCCGTTGGCGTGGTGGTCGCCGGCGAACGCGATGATCCCGATCTCGGTCGCCCCGAAGGCGGCGCCGAGCGCGACCGAGACGCCCAGCAGCGTTCGCACGCCGCTCGCGCGCAGCGCACCGGCGCCGCTGCTGCTGTCGTGCTCGCGCGCGGGCCGCGCGCCCACGACACGCGTCGCGCGCGCCTCGGGCGTGAGCGCGAACGCGGAGGTCGAGGACCACAGCAGCAGCGCGGTCGCGACGAGGGCGGCGCGGGCTCCGGCGAGCGTCGCGATCGAGGCGAGCACGAGCGGGCCGAGCATGAAGGCGATCTCCTGCAGGGAGGCGTCGAGCGTCAGCGTCGCGTCGAGGTGCCGGGGCGCGAGCGCCCGCGACCAGATCGCGCGCACGCAGGCGGCGATCGGGGGCAGCGCGAGCCCGCAGCCGATCGCGAGCGCGATCAGCAGGCCGGGCGCGCCCGCCGGGGCGAACGCCGTCCCGGCGAGGCAGAGCGCCGCGAGCGCGGCGCTGAGGTGCAGCACGAGCGGTTGGCCGCGGCGGTCCGCGACGCGGCCGAGCAGCGGCGTGCCGACGGCCATCCCGACCGCGGTCGCGGCGGAGGCGAGGCCGCCGATCGCGTAGGAGTAGCCGAGATGGCGCGCCTGGAGGACCAGGAGCAGGCCGATCGCGCCGTCCGGGATGCGGGCGACGAGGGAGAGGCCGAGGGTGCGGGCGACGCCGGGCGTGCGCACGGCCGAGAGGGCGGACATGGGATCACGCGCCCGGTGCGGGGACGAAGACGCTCAGCAGGCGGTCGAGGAGGACCGTGAGGCGCGCCTCGTCGTCGGGGTGGTCGCTCGTCAGCTGGTCGATCAGGAGGCCGTCGACGGCGCCCGTCAGCAGCCGCGCGTCGTGCGGCGAGGCGGGTCCGCCGAGCGCCGTCAGAACGGCTTCGTAGAAGGCGCGGCAGGCACGACCCCAGGCCTCCTCCGTCGGGCGCAGCTCGGGGCGGCGGGCGGCCTCGATCCAGAGGGCGTAGTCGATCACGGTGCTCGCGCGGTCGCGCGTGAGCGCGAGGTGCAGGATGCGGGCGAGGTGGCCGGCGGCGTCGGCGCGCGTCCACGTGGCGGCGGCGGCCGTCTGCGTCTCGAGCACGGCGATGTCACGCGCGGCGGCGTAGGCGAGCGCCTCCACGATCAGTGCCTCCTTGGAGGCGAACCAGTACGTCGTGGCGGCGAGCGGGACGCCCGCCTCGGCGGCGACGAGCCGGTGGGTGAGGGCGTCCGGGCCGACCCGTCCGATCACCGCGAGCGCGCCCTCGACGATCAGGTCGCGGCGGGCAGCGCCCCGCGGCGCGGCCTTCGCCGACGCGGCGCGCCTGGGCGCTCGGTTCGTCGCTCTGGGAGGGGTCGTCTGCGGCATGAGTACAAATGTACCACTATTTCGGTACAGATGTACCGGTGTCGGCGCGCACGAGTCGTGCCCAGCGGGGATTGGCGCGAGCCCCGGATGGGCATTGCTCCTCCCATGGTTTCCGTGGAGCACATCGATGATTGGCGCGGGCAGGACGTCGTCGACCCCGACGGCGAGAAGATCGGCAAGCTGAACGAGGTCTTCTTCCTGGCCGGCAGCGACGACGCGGTCTTCGCGACCGTCACGAGCGGACTGCTGGGGCGCAAGCGCCACGTGGTCCCGCTCGAAGGGGCGTCGCTCTCGCGCGACTACGTGCGGATCAACTACCGCAAGGACGACGTCACGCGCGCGCCCGACTTCGGCGAGACGCTCGGCGACGAGGACGTGCAGTCGCTCTCGACCTTCTACAGCCTGCAGCTGACGAATCCCGACGGCAGCCCGCAGCAGCTGGAGAGCGCGTCGGCCCGCGACGAGCGGCTCGAACGGGCCGAGCAGGCGCGACTGCGCGCCGAGCAGCTGGAGGGCGACGCGGCGAGCGCCGCCGCCGAGGCGGAGGCCGCGCGCCAGCGAGCCGAGCAGGCCCAGCGCGAGGCCGAGCTGGCGACGAGAGACGAGGCGATTGCGCGCGAGCGCGCCACCGAGGCGCGCCGCCTCGCCGACGCCGGGGACGACAGCCCGCTGCCGGACCCACCCGCGGCGGACCCACCGCCCGCCGCGGCGGCCTGAGCGTCAGCTGCCCGGGACGCCCGTCCCGGCGAGGATGTCCGGGGCGGCGGTGCGGACCTCGTCGGCCGCCTCGTCGTCCGGCTGCTCCTGGGAGCGGCGCTCGGCCTCGACCCGCAGGCGGTACGTCTCGACCTCGTCGGCGATCGTCGCCGCGTCCCAGCCGAGCACCTCGCCCATCAGCGTCGCGGCCGGCTCGGCGCTCTTGACGCCGCGGTCGAAGGTCTCGATCGAGATGCGGGTGCGGCGCGCGAGGACGTCGTCGAGATGGCGGGCGCCCTCGTGCGAGGCGGCGTAGACGACCTCGACGGCGAGGTAGTCCTCGGCGCCCTCCAGCGGCTCGGCCAGCTCGGGGCGCTCGCGGATCAGCGCGAACAGCTCCTCGATCCGCGAGCCGTAGCGGTTCAGCAGATGCTCGACCCGCGCCCTGTGGAGGCCGCTCTCCTGCGCCAGCCGCCTGCGGCCGTTCCAGAGCGCCCAGTAGCCCTCGGCGCCGAGCAGCTCGGTGCGCTCGGTGACGGAGGCGGGAACGCTGCGGTCGAGCCCGCGGGCGGCGGCGTCGATCGCGTCCTTGCCCATCACGCGGTAGGTCGTGTACTTGCCGCCGGCGACCGCGACGAGGCCGGGCGTCGGCACCGCGACCGTGTGCTCGCGGCTGAGCGAGCTGGTGCTCTCCGACTCGCCGTAGAGGAGCGGCCGCAGGCCGGCGTAGACGCCCTCGACGTCCTCGTGCGTGAGCGGCTGCGTGAGCACCCGGTTGACGTGCTCCAGCACGTAGTCGATGTCGGTGCGGCTGGCGGCCGGGTGGGCCTTGTTCAGCTCCCAGTCGGTGTCGGTCGTGCCGACGATCCAGTGGCGGCCCCACGGGATCACGAAGAGGACGCTCGTCTCGGTTCTGAGGATCAGCCCGGTGTCGAGCTGGATGCGGTCGCGCGGGACGACGAGGTGGACGCCCTTCGAGGCCCGCACCTTGAACTTGCCGCGCTCGCCGACGAGGTGCTGCATGTCGTCGGTCCAGACGCCGGTCGCGTTGACGACCTGCTGGGCTCTCACGTCGATCTCGCGGCCGGTCGCGAGGTCTCTCACGCGCACGCCGGTGACGCGCTCGCCTTCCCTCAGGAAGCTCATCACGGGGGCGTTGTTGGCGACCGCGGCGCCGTACTGGGCGGCGGTGCGGGCGACCGTCAGGGTGTGACGGGCGTCGTCGACCTTGCCGTCGTAGTACTGGATCCCGCCGATCAGCGCGTCGGGTCTGAGACCCGGGGCGATCTTCAGGGCGCCGCGTCTGGTGAAGTGCTTGTGGCCGGGGACGCCGTCGTGGCCGGCCATCGTGTCGTACAAGATCATCCCGGCGCCGACGTAGGGTCGCTCCCAGCCGCGATGCGTCAGCGGGTAGAGGAACGGGACCGGCTTCGCGAGGTGGGGGCAGAGGACGTTCAGCATCAGCCCGCGCTCGTGCAGCGCCTCGCGGACGAGGCTGAAGTTGAGCTGCTCGAGGTAGCGCAGGCCACCGTGGAAGAGCTTGCTGGAGCGGCTCGAGGTGCCGGCCGCGAAGTCACGCGCCTCCACCAGGGCGACCGACAGCCCGCGCGAGGCGGCGTCGAGCGCCGCGCCGACGCCGACGACGCCACCGCCGATCACGACGACCTCGAAGGTCTCGGTCGCCATGCGCTCCAACGCGGCAGAGCGCTGCTCGGGGTTGAGGCTGCTGGGGTCGGTCAAGGCAATCGCTCCACAGGGGGCTGTGTTCGCGCCGCGGTGCGGCGATCCGCACCACTGACGCTACCCGAGTGCTCGCGGCAGCTATCCGAGCCCGCCCGCCCGGCCCCTCACGGCGCGACGAAGAACCCGGCCGCGCTGAAGTGCTCGTCGATCGCCAGCGCTCGCTGGAGGCCACGGTCGCGCATCACCGTGAAGCTTGCATGGTCGACCAAGGAGGTGCGACGACGCAGGTCGTCGAGGTGCGCCGCGACGGCGCGCGCATGGAGCGTGGGGGTCATCCACACGACCGTCAGGAGTGGGACGACGTCCTCCAGCAGTCTGCGAGCGACGCGGGCACCGTAGCGGCGGTGCAGCAGCGCCTCCGCCTCGATGACGACGTAGTTGTGGGTCACGCCGCTTCCCGCTCGGAGCAGTGACGTCAGCTCTTCGGCTACGCGGTCGTGCTGATCGGCGTCGCGGTCTAGATACGCGAGCAGCGCTGACGTGTCGACGAACGTCACTGCTCGTTCAGATAGTGGTCGTGTCGCTCGGCGAGGTCGGGCACCCCGGAGGAGAAGCTGCCCCGTGCGGCGAGTGCGCGCTGGAGCGCGGCTTCGTCCACCGTCTGCTCCGGGCTCAGGTGCTCCTCGAGCGCCTCGCGCACGACGGACGCCTTCGAGACGCCGCGACGTCGCGCGGCGCGCTCGAGCGCGTCCGCTTGGCCTTCCGGAAGCTGGATGATCGTCCGCACCATCCTCACCATGGTACCGGTGCGTCTACCGCGAACAGCGGGTGTCCGGCGTCCCTAGAGCGCGAAGACGACGGTGCAGAAGACGCCGGCGGCGATGCAGTAGATCCCGAACGGCGTGAGGCGGTTGGTCTCGAACCAGCGCAGCAGGAATCTGACCGCGATCACGGTCGTGATCGCCGCCGCGATTGCGCCCGCAAGCGCCGCGGCGCGGACGCCGTGGTCGCCGTCGCTGCCGAGCAGCTGCGGCACCTTCAGCAGCGCGGCGGCGCCGATCACCGGCGTCGCCAGCAGGAAGCCGTAGCGCGCGGCGTCCTCGTTCGAGAGGCCGGCGAGCAGTCCGCCGCCCATCGTCATGCCCGAGCGCGAGATGCCGGGGATCAGCGCGGCCGCCTGCGCGGTCCCGATCGCGACCGCCTGGCGCCAGCTGAGCGTCGTCGCGATGAACGCGTCGCTGTCCTCCTCGCCGACGCGCGGGGAGGCCTCGGGCGCGCGTCGCCGCCAGCGCTCGAAGACGAGCAGCAGGATCCCGTTCAGGATCAGGAACGCGGCGGCGATCGAGGGCGACGCGAACAGCTTGCGCAGCGGATCCTGGAGCACGAGCCCGAGGAGGCCGGCCGGGATCGTCCCGACGACGATCAGCCAGCCGAGCCGCGCGTCGGTGTCGCCGGGCGCGATGCCGCGGTCGCGCAGCGAGCGGCCGAGCCCGCGCAGGATTCGGACCCAGTCCTTCAGGAAGTAGACGACCAGCACGAGCGCGG
>JAATFK010000248.1 GCA_015655225.1 Solirubrobacterales bacterium
CAGGGCGTCGACCCGGGCGCGCGCGTGGAGATCTACCGGCTGCTGCGCTCGCTCGCCGACGACGGCAAGGCGGTCGTCGTGCTGTCCTCGGACGCGGTCGAGCTGGAGGGGCTGTGCGACCGCGTCGCGGTCTTCTCGCGCGGCCACGTGATCGCGACGCTCGACGGCGACGACGTGACCGAGGAGCGGATCACGACGACCGCGATCTCCTCCACGAGCGCGCGGCGGGAGAGCGGGGCGGCGGCGGCCGGGGCGAGTGCCGATTCCGGCCGTGGCCCGCGCGCGCGGCGCTTCCTCAGAGGCGACCTCGCGCCGAGCGCGATCATCCTGCTTGCGATCGTGCTGCTGGGCGCCTACACGGCGACGCGCAGCTCGTCGTACCTGACCTCGATCAACCTGCAGAGCGCGCTGTTCCTCGCCTCCGCGCTGATCTTCGTCAGCCTCGGCCAGCTGGTGGTGCTGCTGACCGGCGGGATCGACCTCTCGGTCGGGCCGCTGACGGCCTTGACCGTCGTCGTCCTGTCGTTCTACGTGACCGACGGGAAGAGCACCGGGGCGACGATCCTCGGCTTCGTGCTGGTGGTCGTCGTCGGGATCGCGGTCGGGTTGATCAACGGGATCCTCGTGCGGCGCTTCAGAATCGCGCCGATCATCACGACGCTGGCGATGTCGATCGTGCTGCAGGGCGTCGCGCAGCTGCTGCGGCCCGACCCGGCCGGCGCGCTCAAGACCTCGTACATCTCGACGCTGCAGAAGGGCGTCTCGTTCGTCCCGATCGTCTTCCTCGTCGCGATCGCCATCGCGATCGGCTGCGAGGTGGCGCTGCGGCGCACGAGAATCGGCGTCAGCCTGCGGGCGGTCGGCTCCGACGAGCCCTCGGCGCACCGCGTCGGCGTGCGCGTGACGCGGACGGTCGTCCTCGGCTACGTGATCTGCTCGCTCTTCACGATGATCGGTGGCCTGCTGCTGGCGGCGCAGGTGGGGATCGGCGACCCGACGGTCGGGAGCGCCTACTCGCTCTCCAGCGTCACCGCGGTCGTGCTCGGCGGCGCTTCGATCTACGGCGGGCGCGGCTCGTTCGTCGGCGCGCTGCTCGGCGCCGTGCTCGTCACGCAGGTGATCAACGCGATCACGTTCCTGTCGCTCGGGCAGGCGTGGCAGTACTGGCTGCCGGGCGGGCTCGTGCTCGTCGCGGCGGCGCTGTTCGCCCGCGCCCGCGGCGTCAGAGTCGCGGCGCTGGCGGAGGCGGGCTCGTGAAGTCCTCCGTCTACTACGGCCCCGGCGACGTGCGGATCGAGACGCGTCCGGCGCTCGGCGCGCCCGCGCGTGGCGAGCTGGTGCTCGACGTGCTGCGGGTCGCGCTCTGCGGCTCCGACGCGGCCGAGTACGACCACGGTCCCGTGCTCGTCCCGCTCCACCACGAGCACCCCGGCAGCGGGCACGGCGGGCCGGTCGTGCTCGGGCACGAGTTCGTCGGACGGGTCGCGGCGGTCGGCGAGGGGGTCGGGCTTCGCCGTCGGCGACCGCGTCGTGAGCGGCGCGGGCGTCTCCTGCGGCGAGTGCGACCGCTGCCGCGAGGGACGGACGAACCTCTGCGCCCACTACTACACGCTCGGGTTCCACGCCGACGGCGCGCTCGCCGAGCAGGTGCGCGCGCCGGCGTCGACCTGCGTGCTCGTGCCGGAGGAGTGCGCCGACGACGCGGCCGTGCTGGCGCAGCCGCTGGCGGTCGCGCTGCACGCGCTCAACCGCGGCTCGCTCGTGCCGTCGGAGACGCTGGTGGTGCACGGCGCCGGCGGGATCGGCGCGTTCGCGGTCGCGGGAGCGGCCGCGCGCGGGGTGCGGAGGATCATCGCGATCGACGTGGACGAGCAGCGGCTCGCGACCGCGACGCGGCTCGGCGCGCACGAGGTCGTGGACGCCCGCACCTCGGCGGACGTGCGGGAGCAGATGCTGGAGCTGACCGGCGGTGGCGCCGACGTGGTGCTGGAGACCTCCGGCGTGGCGCCCGCGCCGGCGCTCTGCATCTCGTTCACGCGCCCCGGCGGCCGGGTCGTGATCGTGGGACTGCAGCGAGCGCCGGTGCCGCTGAACCTGCTCGACCTGGCACTGCGCGAGGTCGACCTGCG
>JAATFK010000406.1 GCA_015655225.1 Solirubrobacterales bacterium
GAAGAGGACGGTCCCCAGCAGCCACGCGGCGAAGGCGACGAAGACGAAGAACAGCGCGAGCGACGCCCGTGTGAACTCGCGGCTGCGGAAGAGCGACGCCTCGACAACGGCGTTCGGCGTGTGCAGCGAGCGCCGCACGACGACCACGGCGGAGAGCGCGGCGGCCGCCAGCAGCGCCACGACCGGCGTGCTGCCCCAGCCCCAGGTCGGTCCCTGGACGGTCGCGAGCACGAGCAGCGTCACCGCCGCCAGCAGCGCGACGGCCGACAGCGGATCCGGCAGCCGCGCGCCGACGTCGGCGCGGATCTCCGGCAGGACCCGCGCACCCGCGACGAGCGTCGCGATCCCGATCGGCACGTTGACGATGAAGATCCAGCGCCAGTCGAGCCCCACCAGCAGCCCGCCGACCGGCGGCCCGGACGACGCCGCGACCGCTGCGACGCCCGCCCAGATCCCGACGACGCGCGTGTGCTCGTGGGCCGGGAACGACGGCAGCAGCAGGCCGAGCGAGGTCGGGATGATCAGCGCCGCGCCGGCCGCCTGCACCACCCGGCCGGCGATCAGGATCCCGAGCGTCGGCGCGAGGGCGCAGACGAGCGAGGCGAGCGTGAAGGTCGCGACGCCGGCGAGCAGGAAGCGGCGGCGGCCGAAGTGGTCGGCCAGGCGGCCGGCGGGCACGAGCAGCGCGGCGAACACGATCGCGTAGCCGTTCAGCACCCAGGAGAGTCCCGAGAGCCCGGCGCCGCTGAAGCTGTGGCCCATCGCCGGGACCGCGACGTTGACGATGAAGAGGTCGAGCTGCGCCATGAACGCGACTGCCGCGAGCACCGCGAGGATGCGCCAGCGCTGGGCCCCGACGGCGGGCCGGGCGGGCGTCTGCGTCTCCGTCGTCGTCGCCATCGTCGGCCTCCGGGTCGGTTCGGTGAATGAGCTGCGGGTGGCCACGGTACCACGCGCAGTTCGTTCAGCGAACTGAGATTGCGCTAACCTGGCGATCGATGGCACTCCCGCGCTACTACACCCAGCAGGCCTGTGGGCTCGCCCGCGCCCTGGAGGTCGTCGGCGAGCGCTGGACGCTCCTGATCGTCCGCGACGCCTTCTACGGCCTCCGCCGCTTCGGCGAGTTCACCGCCCACCTGGAGATTCCGCGCGCGGTGCTGACCGAGCGCCTCAACCGCTTGGTCGAGGCCGACGTGCTCGCGCGCGTCCCCGCCGCCGCCGGCCGCTCCGAGTACGAGCTGACCGCCAAGGGGAGGACGCTCTGGCCGGTCGTCCGCTCGCTGATGTCGTGGGGGGACGAGCACTACGCCGTCGCCGGGCCGCGCCGCCTCTTCCGCCACGCCGCCGACGACGGCCCGCTCGACGAGCGCGGGATCTGCGCTGTGTGCGGCCGCGAGATCGCGATCGGCGACACCGTCGTAGTGCCGGGACCCGGGCTCGGGCCGCCGTCGGACGACGACGACGCCGTGTCGGCGGCGCTGCGCGATCCGCACCGGATGCTCGAGCCGCTGCGCGACTAGCAGTTCCCCGCAAGCTCTCAGGGTTCCCCCAGCTCGTTGCCGGGGGCGCGCGTCAGCGTGCGTTCGCATGAACGACGACGACGAGACGACCGACCCGCCGCGCGCCGACGAGCGCTCCGACGCCGAGCTGTACGAGGAGGAGCTGGACGACACGTCGGCCGCCGCGCGGCCGCGTCGCCGGCTGACGAAGGTGACCGGCGGGCTGCTGCTGGCGCTGCTGGTGGCGCTCGGGTTCGTCGGCGGCGTGCTGGTGCAGAAGCACTCGACGGCTGGCGGAGGTGGCGGGGGCGGCGGGGCCGCGCTCGCGGGCGCTTCGGCGGCCGGCGGCGGCTCGGTCGGCGGCGGTGGCGCTGGCGGCGGTGGGACGGCCGCCGCCAGCGCCACCGGCGCGAGCACCGGGACCGTCACGAGAGTCAGCGGCGACACGCTCTGGGTGAAGCTCGCGAGCGGCAGAACGGTGAAGGTGACCGCCGCCAAGAGCGCGACCGTAGAGCGCACGGTCGCGAGCCAGGCGGCCGCCATCAACCCGGGCTCGACCGTCCTCGTCACCGGCACGGCGAAGAACGGCGAGATCAGCGCCTCCGCGATCAGCGCCGACCCGGAGACCGCGAGCGCGAGCGCCGCGAGCGCCGACACCGCGAGCGCCGCGAGCGGGACGGCCGCGGCGGGCGGCGGTGCGGCCGCGGGTGGTGCGACAGGCGGCGCGGCGGCCGGCGGCGCCGCTGCCGGCGGCGCGCCCGGCGGCGGAGCGCCCCCCGGCTAGGCGGCGCCCCCGGCGACGCTCCGTGCCCCGACGCGCCCGGATC
>JAATFK010000155.1 GCA_015655225.1 Solirubrobacterales bacterium
AGACGACGACCTGGCTGCCGGAGACGCGGCGGATCGTCTCCTGGTGGTCCCAGTTGACGTTCCACAGCTTCGATCGCAGCACCTCGTAGGAGATCGGGTCGACCTCCGCGTCGCACGCGTCGTGCAGCTCCAGCGACGGGTCGATCACGAGCTCCGCCGGCGGCAGGTAGCCGTTCTGGAAGCTGTCGGCGCGACGCAGCCGCTCGTTCGCCAGGGTGGCCGGGCCGATCGCGCTCATGCCTGCTCCTCCAGCTCCATGATCAGGTTCCCGCCCGGCTCGACCGTGAGCGTGAGCCCCGGTCGCAGCACGACGGTCGTGTCGGGGTAGTCGACCAGCGCCGGCCCGACCAGGTGCGTCCCGGCCGGCAGCTGCTGGCCGCGGTGGACAGGCGTCGCGGAGCTGGCGCCGTGCTCGGGCCAGTAGACCTCGCGCGTGCCGCTCGGGGTCGGCACGGCGCCGTTCTCGGAGGCGGCCCCGGTCGGGCCGGCGGTCTCCGCCCGCAGCGGCGCCGCCGGCTCGACCAGCAGCCGCAGCGCGACCAGGTCGATGCCGCCCTCGGGGTAGCCGACGCCCTCGCCGAAGCGGCGCGCGTAGGTCCCCTCGAACGAGTCGACGATCGCCTGCATCGCGCCGTTCTCCAGCGACCCGCCGGGCACGTCGGCCTCGACGTCGTAGACCTGGAGCGAATACTTGAGGTCGGCGGTGCGGGCGAGTCTCAGCCCGTCCCATGCCACCTCGGAGCGCTCCGCGTCGGCGCGCGCGAGCGCCTCGAGCCTGCCGTAGCCGTCCCGCACCGTCGCCGCGTCGAACGGCGACTTCATGAACGTCGGCAGCTCGTAGGAGCGGCCGTAGCCCTCCAGCCCGATCCCGTAGGCCGACCACACGGAGGCGAGGTCGCCGACCGGCACGACGACTCTGCGGATCCCGAGCCCGCGCGAGAAGAGGCCGGCGTGGACCGCGCCGCCGCCGCCGAACGCGTAGAGGACGAAGTCGCGCGGGTCATGACCACGGGCGACCGTCATCGAGCGGATCTTGTCCTCCATCAGGCTGTCGGCGACCTCCTGGATTCCGGCCGCGCACTCCATCAGGCCGAGGCCGAGGCGCTCGCCGAGCGCGCCGACCGCCGCCCGCGCGGCCTCCACGTCGAGCTGCATCCGGCCGCCGAGGAAGTGGTCGGGGTCGAGCAGCCCGAGCACGAGGTCGGCGTCGGTGACGGTCGGCTGCGTGCCGCCCCGGCCGTAGCAGACCGGTCCGGGCGCGGCGCCCGCGCTCTGCGGTCCGACGCGCAGCGCGCCGGACTGCTCGTCGACCCACGCGAGACTGCCGCCGCCGGCGCCGACCGACTCGACGTCGACCATCCGCAGTAAGAGGTCGTGCTGCTCGATCACGACGCCGTCGCGGACCGGCGGCCTGCCGTCCGCGATCACGCTCACGTCGAACGTCGTGCCGCCCATGTCGGCCGCGATGATGTTCGCGTGGCCGACCTCGGCGCCGGCCTTCGCGCAGGCGATCACGCCGCCGACCGGGCCCGACTCGAGCGTCATCACGGGCCGCGCGATCACGTCGGTCGCGTCGATCAGGCCGCCGTCGCACTGCGCGAACAGCAGGCGGTCGCGGTAGCCGCGCTCGCGCAGGCCGTCGAGCAGGCGCGTCACGTAGTCGCGCATCAGCGGGCCGATGTACGAGTTCAGGACGGCCGTGGCGGCGCGGGGATATTCGCCGATCCGCTGCGCCAGCCGCGCGCCGTAGGAGACGTAGACGTCGGGGAACTCGCGGTCGAGCAGTGCGCGCGTCTGGTCTTCGTGGACCGGGTTGAGGTGGCTCCAGAGGTAGGAGACCGCGAGCGTCTCGCAGCCCTGGCCGAGCAGCTGCTCGACGGCGGCGCGCAGCTCGTCCAGGTCGAGCGGGACGATCACGTCGCCGAAGGCGTCGATCCGCTCGGTCACCTCCACGACGTCGGCGCGCCGCACGAACCGCTCCGGCAGCGAGCTGGAGGCGTAGTCGAGGATCCGCTCGACCGGCTGCCCGTTCGTGCGGCCGGTGTTGTTGAGGATTCGCAGCGCGTCGCCGTGGCCGCTGGTCGAGATCAGCCCGACGCGCGAGCCGGTCCGGCTGACGACCGCGTTGATCCCGACCGTCGTGCCGTGCGAGAGCCGCCCGGTGCGCTCCAGCAGCTCGCCGAGGTCGATCCCGAGCGTGCGCGCTCCCGCCTCCAGCGCGTCGATGAAGCCGCGTGAGAAGTCGTGCGGCGTGGAGGGCGACTTGGCGATCGTGACGGTTCCGTCGCCGGCGACGATCGTGCAGTCGGTGAAGGTCCCGCCGATGTCGATCGAGATCCGGTAGTCGCTCATCACGACCCCGTCCGCGTCGCGCCGTTGACGCTCAGGAACTCGCCGCTGACGAAGTCCGCGTCGGAGGAGGCGAGGTAGGCGACGGCCGCCGCGATGTCCTCCGGGCGCCCGTGGCTGCCGTGCTCGCCGCCGCGGTGCAGCGGGATGTCGGCGGTCAGCGGCGCCAGCTCCTCGGGCGTGAACTGGTTGTGGATCTCGGTCTTGATGAAGCCCGGGTTGATCGCGTTGACGGAGATCCCGTACTCGCCCAGGTGGCGCGCGAGCGAGACCGTCATGCCGAGCACCGCGCCCTTCGAGGCGGCGTAGCCGGGGTTCGTGGTCGGACGCCCCTGCTGGGCGGCCAGCGAGCCGACGTTCACGATCTTGCCCGAGCGCCGCTCGCGCATGTCGGGCAGGCAGGCGCGGATGCAGAAGAACGTCCCGTCGGCGTTGACGCGGAACTGCTCGTGCCAGCTCTCGTCGGTCACCTCCCACGGCCGCGCGGCGGCCGAGATGCCGGCGTTGTTGACGAGCGCGTCGATCGGGCCGAGCGCGTCCCGCGTGGCGGCCGCGGCGGCATCGACGGCGGCGGAGTCACGCACGTCGACGCCGCGCGAGAAGGTGTCGGTGCCGGCGGGATCGAAGCGCGCGGCCACCTCGGCGACGCGGCGCTCGTCGAGGTCCCACAGCGCAACCCGCGCGTGCTCGGAGAGCAGCCGCTCGACGATCGCGCGGCCGAAGCCGCCGGCGGCGCCCGTCACGACGGCGACGCGGCCCGCGAGCCGCCCGGAGGGCGCCGTCACGCGGCGGCCGGCGCGAACAGCGCGGACACGTCGGGTACCAGCGAGTCGGCGGTCCAGTCGGGCGTCAGCGGATCGCCTCTGCGCTGGACGTCCACCGCGAACAGCAGCGCGCAGGACGGACAGTAGTAGCGGCGCGCCACGAGGCCGTCCGCGACGGCGGGCGCGGCGGCGGTCTGCGCCTCGATCGTCACGATCGAGGTCTCGGTCATCACGGCGCGCAGCTTCGGGTCCCGCGACGCGGCGCCGTAGCGGTGGCCGCACTCGGCGCACGCGACGTACAGCGCGCCGTCGGCGCTCCTTCCCAACGTGAGGACGTGGGCGAGCGAGGGGCGTGCCGGATCTCCGACGACACCTGTCCGCACACCCGCCTCGACAGTCAGCTGACTCATCTCTCTCCTCCTGGGAGTGCTTGAGCGGCTACCGAACGGTTGGCTACGGCGCGACCGTACCACTGGCGCTTTTGCCAGCGCAAGGGGATTTTTCACATTCTTACCTACCGCTGGGTAGAGTGAACTTCATGACCTCAGAGGGCCAGATCCATGTGCACCACGATGACGGCGTCGCTCACCTGGTGCTCGACTACGCACCCGTCAACCAGTTCTCCGAGGCGTTCGTCCGGCTCACACTGGAGACGGTCGAGGCGCTGCCCGCGGACACGCGGGCGGTCGTCGTCAGCAGCGCGGTGGACGGCATCTTCGCCGCGGGAGGCGACATCCCCTGGATGGCATCCGCTCCGCTGGAGGAGGCGCTGCCGTTCGTGGCGCTCTGCCAGGCCGCCTACACCTCCTTCGAGCTGCTGCCGTGCCCCGCGATCGCCGCGATCGAGGGCGCCTGCCTCGGCGGCGGACTGGAGCTGGCCCTTGCCTGCGACATCCGGATCGTCGCCGAGACCGCGTTGCTCGGCCTGCCCGAGGTGACCGTCGGGATCATCGCCGGCGCCGGCGGCACCCAGCGCCTCCCGCGCGCGATCGGCCAGTCGCGGGCCCGCGAACTGCTGCTGACCGGCCGCCGCTTCGACGGCATCGAGGCCGGCACCCTGGGGGTCGCGAACCAGGTCGTCCCCGAAGGAGAGACGGTCGACGTCGCGCTGAGACTCGCGCGGAAGCTCGCCGACGGCGCCACGGAGGCGATCCAGGCGACGAAGCGGCTCGCGATCCACGCCACGGATTATCCGATCGAGGCGGGATTGGCCCGCGAACGCGCCGCCTGGGCCGCCTTGCGGCCGTCGGCCACGGCGCAAGAAGGGCTCAGCGCCTTCGCTGAGAAGCGTCGGCCGGACTTTCGCGCCGCCGTGGCACGCCGCGCCGCCGAGGATGCCCGTGAATCTCCCCTCGGATAGCGAGGGAAGATTCACGGGCATCAGGTGGCGAAGCGTCTGCGGAGCGCCGCGCGCTCGACCTTGCCGGTGGCGTTGACCGGCAAGGCGTCGAGGAAGACGACCCGCTTGGGCACTCTGTAGCCCGCCAACCGCGCGCGGCAGTCGGCGATCACGGCGGCCTCGTCGCCGCCACCGTCGCCGGCGACCGCGAAGGCGACCACCATCTCGCCCCAGTGGTCGTCGGGGACGCCGACGACGGCGACCTCCTCGACGCCGCCGGCCAGCAGCGCCTCCTCCACCTCGCGCGGGTCGACGCTGAAGCCGCCCGTCTTGATCATCTCCTTGCGGCGGCCGACGTAGTGCAGGTCGCCGTCGGCGTCGAGGCGGCCGAGGTCGCCGGTCAGCACCCAGCCGTCGCGGAGCGACGCGGCGGTCTCCTCGGGGCGGCCGAGGTAGCCGCTCATCGTCGCGGGCCCCTCGACGGCGATCTAGCCGATCTCGCCGACGGGGAGCGGCCGTCCGCTGTCGCCGAGGATCCGGAGCCGCATCGCGCCCATCGTGCGCCCGACGGAGCCGGGCTTGCGGCCCAGGTCGCCGGGCTGGCCGCAGGTCAGCTGCGCCTCGGTCAGGCCGTACATCGGGACGAACCGGTCGCCGAAGCGCTCCAAGGCCTTCGCCCGCAGCCGTTCGGACAGCTCGTAGGCGGTGGCGATCTGCTCCAGGCGCGAGAGGTCGTGGCGCTCGTGGCCCTCGACCGCGAGCATCGCGCTCACCATCGTCGGCGCGAGGAACGTGCGCGTGACGCGCTCCCAGGTCAGGAGCGACCAGGTGCGGGCGGCGTCGAACTCGCGGTCGAGCACGAGGGTGGCGCCGCCGAGCAGCGCCGGGATCGCGAAGTGCAGCAGGCCGATCCCGAACGCCGGCAGCGTGAACAGCTCGACCTCGCCGCGCCGTCGCGGCGAGCCGAGCGCCGAGTTGACGACGTTCCACGCGTTCGCGCGGTGGGTGCGCATCACGCCCTTCGGGCGCCCCGTCGTGCCGGAGGTGTAGAGGAGCGAGGCGAGCTGGTCGTCGGCGACCTCCCACGCGCCCGGCGCGCGTCCCTCGCGCGGGAGCTCGTCCACCGCGACGACCTCCTCGAGGCCGTCGACCCGAGCGGCGAGCGCCGCCGCGCCGGCAAGCGCATCCGCCTCGACCACGAGCATCCACGCGCCCGCGTCGCCGAGCAGGTACGCGCGCTCGTCGTCCCCCAGGCGCGCGTTCACGGGCACCGAGACCGCGCCGATCCGCGCGAGCGCCATCGACAGCTCGATCGCCTCGGGGATGTTCGGCAGGACCCAGGCGACCGTCCGCCCGGCGGCGCCCCGCGCATCGAGCCCCCGGGCGAGCGCCGCGATGCGGTCCTCCAGCTCGGCGAACGTCAGCTCCTCTCCGCGGCAGCGCACGGCGACGGCGTGCGGGGTGCGCTCGCAGGCGGCGCGCAGCGGATAGGACCAGTCCATCTCCGCGCCTAGCCGCCGCCCCGCGAACGCACAGCGGGCGTGCGCTGCACGGTGTCGGGCGTGATCCCGTCAGCGCGCAGTCTGTACTTCTGCACGCGCTGGCTCGCCGTCTTCGGCAGCTCGTCCATCACGCGCACGTAGCTGGGGACCGCGAAGTGCGCGACGTTGCGCTCGCAGTGCGCGAGCAGCGCCTCGACGTCGAGCGGCGCCGAGGGATCGGCGACGACGGCGATCATCACCTCGTCCTCCCCCAGCTCCGACGGCACGCCGTACGCGGCCGACTCGACCACGCCGGGGAAGGAGTCGACGACGCCCTCCAGCTCGAACGAGGAGACGTTCTCGCCGCGACGCCGGATCGAGTCCTTCAGGCGGTCGACGTAGTAGAAGAAGCCGTCCTCGTCCATCCGCGCGCGGTCGCCGGTGTGGAACCAGAGGTTGCGGAAGCCCTCGATCGTCGCGTCGGGCCGGCCCCAGTACTCGCGCAGCATGATGTCCGGCACGCGTGGACGGACCTGGATCTCGCCGACCTCGCCCACCGGCACCTCGTTGTCGTCGGGGTCGGCGACGCGCACGTCGTAGACGGGGGCGGCGCGCCCGATCGAGCCCATCCGCCGGTCGGTGCGGGTGTTGCGGGTCGTGATGCCGGTCTCGGTCATCCCGTAGTGCTCGTGCAGGCGGACGCCGAAGCGCTCCTCGAAGATCGGCCACAGCGCCGGCGAGCAGGCGCCGCCGTAGGCGCGGATCACCGGGTGGTCGCGGTCGTCGGGGCGCGGCGGCTGCTTGGCGATGATCGTCAGCAGCGAGCCCATGTAGTTGAACGAGGTGACGCCGTGCTCGCGCATCCGGTCCCAGAAGCCGGAGGCGCTGAAGCGGTCGTCGAGGATCAGCCGCGCGCCGCACAGCAGCGTCGAGGTGACCGAGGTGAACTTGGCGTTCACGTGGAACAGCGGGAAGACGGTGTAGAGCACGTCGTCGCGGCCGTACTCCATCAGGTCGACGTTCGAGCGGGCGAGCTGCGCGTTCGCGCTGTGCTGGAGGACGACGCCCTTCGACGGCCCGGTCGTGCCGGAGGTGTAGAGCAGGCAGGAGACGTCCTCGGGAACGACGACGCGCAGGTCGCTCGCCGGCGCGCAGGACAGCGCCTCCTCCAGCGAGAGGAGCGGGACCGCGACCGCCGCGGCGTCCGCTTCAGAGACCGCGCCGCGCACGACGACCAGCTCCAGCGACGGCAGCTCCAGCCCCGCGAGCCGCTCGACGAACTCGGCGTCGCAGAAGAGGATCCGCGCGCTCGACTCGTTCAGGATGTGGGCCAGCAGCGGGCCGCGGTAGGCGGCGTGGACCGGCACCTCGATCGCGCCGCGGCGGACGATCCCGAACCAGGCGAAGACGAACTCGGGGACGTTCGCCATCATCACCGCGACGCGGTCGCCGTGACCGATCCCCCAGCCGCCGAGCGCGCCCGCGACCCGCAGGCTGGCGTCGTCGAGCTGCCCGACGGTGACGTCGCGCCCGTCGCAGTGCAGGAACTGCCGCTCGGGGTCGTCCGCGACGGCCGCCGCGAGGACGGCCGGCAGCGTGCGCGCGCTCTCGTCCAGCTCGAATCCCCGGGTCAGTTCCATCCCTGCGATTGGACCACGCCTCAGGTGCTCGCGGGACTGGCGCTTAAGCCAACGATCCGACCTCGCCGCGCGCCCTACAGTCGTCCGGCGATGACCCGAGACTTCCAACGGCCGTTCACCCTCCCGAGCGGCGCCAGCGAGATCGTCTTCGTGCGCCATGGCTCCTCCAGCCGCGTCCCGCCCGAGGGCGAGCGGCTGACCGAGGACGGCCAGCACGACCCGCCGCTGACCGACGAGGGACACCAGCAGGCGGAGGCGGTCGCCGAGCGACTCGCCCACCTGGAGCTGGCCGGACTGTGGGTGACGCCGCTGCAGCGGACCGCGCAGACGGCCGCGCCGCTCGCGCGCCGGCTCGGCGTCGAGCCGGTCGTCGTCGCCGACCTGCGCGAGATCCACCTCGGCGACTGGGAGGGCCAGTTCGCCCAGCGCGTCGTCGGCCGCGACCCGCTCTCGAGACAGATCTTCGAGACCGAGCGCTGGGACGTGATCCCGAACGCCGAGGACATGGACGCCTTCTCCGACCGCGTCGGGCGCGGCATGAACCTGATCGCCGATGCGATCGGCCCCGACGCGAGCGGCGTCGCGGTCGTCCACGGCGGCGTCATCGCCGAGGTCTGCCGCCAGGTCACGCGCAGCCTTGCGTTCGCGTTCCTCTACGCCGAGAACGGCTCGATCAGCCGCGTGATCCGCCTCCCCGGCGGCCGCTGGGCGCTCGGCAGCTTCAACGACACCGCGCACCTCGTGCGCGAGCTCGCCTGACGCCGCGGGGCGAAAACGCCAACCCGTCCACTTTCGGCGCGCGTTCTCAAGTCGCGAATCTCGCCGGTCGATGGATGAGGACCCGAGAGCGTTGAGCCTGACGCCGTTCGTTCGTCGCATGACGAGACCGATCGCGCAGCGCCACACCTTGATTCTCTGAATGCACGGCGACGCCATCGCGTCGCACCCGGAAGAGGATCCCATGGCACATCCGGCCACGTCCCACGTCGGCCCGCGACGCACCCGTCGCGCCGCCGGTCTGCTGGCCCTCACCCCCTTGCTCGTCGCCGCGCTGGCGACCAGCGCGCAGGCGGCCTCCGTCGGGCTCGGCACCGACGCGAGCTACAGCGTCCTGGGTGGCAGCACCGTCACCAACACCGGTTCGAGCGTCCTCGCGGGCGACCTCGGCCTGGCGCCCGGCGCCGCCATCGTCGGCTTCCCGCCCGGCAGCGTCGGCGGCACGATCCACGCGAACGACGCCCCCGCCGTGCAGGCGCAGGTCGACCTCGTGACGGCCTACAACGACGCCGCCGGCCGTCCTTCGAGCGCGACGATCTCCTCCGACCTCGCGGGCCTCACGCTCGACCCGGGCGTCTACTCGTCCGCCAGCTCGCTGGGCCTCAGCGGCGCGCTCACGCTCGACGCGCACGGCGACACGAACGCCGTCTTCGTCTTCCAGGCCGGCTCGACCCTCACGACCGGCTCCGGCAGCAGCGTGCTGCTCCTGAACGGCGCGCAGGCGTGCAACGTCTTCTGGCAGGTCGGCAGCTCCGCCACGCTCGGTACCGCGACCTCCTTCACCGGGACGATCCTCGCGCTCACCTCGATCTCGCTGCAGACCGGCGCGACCGTCCAGGGCCGCGCGCTGGCGCGCAACGGCGCCGTCACGCTCGACACCAACACCTTCACGAGGCCCGGCTGCGCGACGACGAGCGGCGGCGACACCGGCACCGGCGGAACCACCGGCACGACCGTCCCGACGAGCGGCGGCAGCGGCGGAACCACAGGAACCACTGGCACGAGCCCGACCGGCACGGCGCCCACGATCGTCGGCACGCCGACCCCGAGCGCGGCGGTGCTGCCGACCGTCACGACCGGCAAGGTGCTCGCCGTCACCACGACGCAGGCGCGGCTGACCGGCACCGTCCGCCCCGGAGCCAGACCCGGCACGATCGTCTTCCAGTTCGGCGCGACGAAGAGATACGGCTCCACGACCGCGAGAGGCAGAGCGCGGGCCGGCAGAAGACAGACCGTCGCCGCGCTGGCGAGACGCCTCAAGCCGGGCACGCTCTACCACTACCGGCTCGTCAACATCGGGCCAGGCGGCAGACGCACCTATGGCAGAGACCACACGTTCCGCACGCCGCGCGCCGCCGTGAGAACGCCGAGAAGACCGACGGTCACCGCCCCGGTCGCCCCGCGCCCGCCGAAGACGCACTCTGGCTTCACCGGATGATCCGCTCGCTGCTGACCGTCGCCGCGCTCGCCACCGCGGGCACGGCGACGGTCACCAGCGCGGCGAGCGCCGCGCCGGCGAAGCCTCCCCGCGTGCCGAAGACGCAGCTGCTCGCGGTCCTCGAGGCGAGCCACACCGTCTACGCGAAGCCGAACGTCCACGCCAAGCACGTCGAGACGGTCGCCAGAGCGCGGCCGATCACGGGCGAGACGACGACGCTGCCGGTGCTCGCCTCGCGCAAGGGCTGGCTCGACGTGCTCCTGCCAGGACGGCCGAACAGCCACAGCGGCTGGATCGCCGCGAAGGCGACGCACGCGGCGCAGACGTCGTGGGCGCTGCGCGTCACGACCTCGACGCTCCACGTCCAGGTCTTCGACCGCGGCAAGCTCGTGCGGACCTTCGTCGCGATCGTCGGCGCGCCGTCGACGCCGACGCCGGTCGGGCGCTTCTTCGTCGAGGAGACGGTGAAGCTGGGCGGGAAGCTCGTGGGCGCGCCGTTCGCCCTCGCGCTGAGCGCCCGCTCCGACGTCTTCCAGGAGTTCGACGGCGGCCCCGGTCAGATCGCGCTCCACGGCCTCGGCAACATCGGCGGCGTGCTCGGGACCCCCGTCTCCCACGGCTGCGTGCGGCTGGACGCCGGCTCGATCGAGTGGCTCGCGGCGCGCATCTCGCCCGGCGTGCCGGTGACGATCACGCGCTGAGCGCGTCGCCGCCGCCGTCTCGCCCCGCCTCGCTCGAGAGGGCGATACGCAGCAGCAGGCCCTGCGCGCACTCGACGATCACGTCACGGTCGTAGGTGACGACGAAGTCGAACAGCTGCTCGGCGCCCACGCTCTCGCGCGGCCGCTCGCGAGCCGCGAGCATCGAGGCGAAGTGGGCGCTGATCACGAGGACGTTCCAGGTCCCCTGGAGCGGGTCGTCCTCGGCGATGCTGACGCCGCGCAGGGTAGACCCGGCTCTCGGCAACAGCCCGACGCCGAGCGCGGCGACGAACGCGAGGTCGGTCGCGAGCGCGTCGTAGAGCGCGTCGACGCGGGCCATCGAGCCGCGCGCGTCGGGGAACGAGCTGATCAGCAGGGAGCTGCGCCGGCCGTAGGCGGCCTGGCGCTCCAGCTCGCCGGTGATCGAGTCGAGCAGCGGCATCGTGCCGCGCCGCACCGGCCGGTGCGTGCTGACGAGGTCGAACGGCGTGCGCCACGGGTGCGGCAGGCCGGCGGTGAAGAGCGGCAGCGGGACCGGCGTCGCGTTCTCGCGCCGCGGGACTTCCGACGGGCGGCCGAAGAGGTAGCCCTGGCCGAGCGTCGCCCCCAGGGCGCGGGCGTATTCGGCCTGCTCGACGGTCTCGATCCCCTCCGCCAGGACGGTCGCGCCGGTGCGCTCCGCCTGCGCGCCGACGGCGCCGGCGATCGCCGCGATCTCGGGCGTCGGCTGCTCCTGCACGAGCCGCAGGTCGAGCTTGATCACGTCCGGGCGCAGCACCGGCATCAGCGCCAGCGAGCGCGTGTCGGCGCCGACGTCGTCGAGGGCGACGCCCCAGCCGTCGGCGCGCGCCCGCTGGACCGCCGGCAGCAGCTCCGGCAGCCGGCTCGTGAGCGTCCGCTCGGTCAGCTCCACCACGCCGCGTATCTCGCGACCGATCGGCGGCAGCGGCTGGGAGCCGACGGCGTCCGGCTCGGCGTTGACGAAGAGCGTCAGCGGCTCCTCGATGCGGTGTCGCGCGGCGGCCTCGACGGCGGCGACCTGACAGGCGTGGTCGAGCTCCGCCAGCAGCCCCTCGGCGCGGGCGGCCGCGAACAGCGCGTCGGGACGCTCGAGCGGCGAGCCGGCCGGCCCACGGACGAGCGCCTCGAAGCCGAACAGCGTCCCGCTCTCCAAGTCCACGATCGGCTGAAAGACGGAGCGAAGCAGGCGATCACGAAGGATCGCTCCAAGCGCGGTGACAGGAGCAGCCGCGACGCTGTCCGAACTTGGCATTGCGGAAACACTACTGAGTAATAGGTCAAGTTCGGGAAAGATGGACATCATGCCGAGCCCCTCGCCTGCCGCGGGGGAGGAGCGGCGCCGCGCCGCCCGCTACGCCAGCGCCGGCAGCTTGAAGTGGACGTCCTCGCGCGCTGTCTCGCGCTCGGCGACCGTCACGCCGCCGAGTCCGTGCAGCGCGGAGACGAGCCGCTGCACGAGCCCCTCGGGCGCCGATGCCCCGGCCGTCACGCCGACGCGGCGCGCGCCCCGCAGCAGCTCGGGCGGGACCTCGGAGGGGTCGTCGACCAGCAGCGCCGGCACGCCCGCGCGCTCGGCGACCTCGACCAGCCGGCGCGAGTTGGACGAGTTCGCGGAGCCGACGACGAGCAGCGCGTCGACCTCGGCGGCGATCGCGCGGACCGCGTCCTGCCGGTTCTGGGTGGCGTAGCAGATGTCGTCGGAGGCGGGCCCGACGAGCGCCGGGAGGCGGTCGCGCAGCGCGTCCACGACGGTCGTCGTCTCGTCCACCGCGAGCGTCGTCTGGGTCAGGTAGGCGACCCGCTCGGGATCCTCGAGCTCGAGCGCCTGCGCCTCCTCAACGCTGTCGATCACCCGGATCCGCTCGGGCGCCTCGCCGATCGTGCCGGCCACCTCCTCGTGGTCGGTGTGGCCGATCAGGACGATCTCGAGGCCGGCACGGGCGAAGCGGCGCGCCTCGTTGTGGACCTTCGCGACGAGCGGGCAGGTCGCGTCGATCACGCGCAGGTCGCGCGCGAGCGCCTGCTCGCGGACCGCCGGCGAGACGCCGTGCGCGGAGAAGACGACGGTCGCCCCGGCCGGGACCTCCTCCAGCTCCTCCACGAAGACCGCGCCGGCCGCCTCCAGCTCGGCGACGACGAACGCGTTGTGCACGATCTGGCGGCGCACGTAGAGCGGCGCGCCGTACGCCTCCAGCGCCTGCTTGACGGTGTCGATCGCGCGCACGACGCCGGCGCACGACGCGCGCGGGGCCGCCAGCAGCAGCTCGCGCGGGCCGAGCGCGCGCGCCCACGGCTCGATCAACGCGCCGACGCGCCCGAGCGTCGCGGCGACGAGCGCGGCCGACGCGGGCGCCGGAGCCGAGGGATCGACCACCACGCGCAGCAGAACGCGGGCCGACTCGGCGGCGGTTGGCGCGAGCCGGACCGGCTCGCGGTCGACCGCGATCACGCCGGCGCGGGCGAGCGTGCGGCGGCGCCAGTCGCTCGGCTCCTGACGGACGCCGACGACCGGCCCGAGCGCGACGCGCAGGCCGCCGCGCCGCAGCACGCCCGCGAGGATCGCCGGGTCAGGCCGGCGGGTGACGACGAGCGGACCGCGCAGCTCCGTCGCGAGCACGACGTCGCCGGGCGCGAGCGCCGGGTCGAGCGGCGCGCAGGCACCGGCCTCGACCAGCTCCTCCAGCTCGTGCGACGCCGCGCTCGTGACCATCCGCCGGCTCCTCTCCCACGTGCCTCGCCGGCTCGCTCAGACGTGCGCGTCCGCGAGCGTGAGCAACAGGTCCTTGACGTCCCGCGCGTGGAGCGAGTCGGTCTTCACGCTCGGGTCGGAGCAGAGCAGCAGCGGCCCGTCGGCGGGGTCGACCGGCAGGCGGCCGTGGCTGCCTCTGACCGGCGCCGGGTCGAGCGGGACGACCGCCATGCTGTAGCGGAAGCCGGCTCTCTTGCGCGCGAGCTGGATCCCGGCTCTCAGTCTGACGCTCTTGTCGTTAGGATCCATGAACAGCTCGGCGGGGTCGTAGCCGGGCTTGCGGTGGATCTCGACGGTCTTCGCGAAGTCGGGGGCGCGGCTGTCGTCGAGCCAGTAGTAGTACGTGAACCAGGCGTCGGGATCGGCGACCAGGACCAGCTCGCCGGAGCGCTCGTGCGCGAGCCCCGCTCTTCTCTTGCCCTCCTCGTCAAGCACCTCGGCGACGCCCGGCAGCGCGCTCAGCAGCTCGCTGACGCGCGGGATGTCGGCCTCGTCTCTGACGTAGACGTGCGCGAGCTGGTGGTCGGAGACCGCGAACGCGCGCGAGACCCACGGGTCGAGGTACTCCATCCCGTCCTGCGCGTAGACCTCCAGCAGCCCCTCGCGGCGCAGCAGGCGGTTCACGTCGATCGGCCGCGGCGTGTTGACGATCCCGTACTCGGAGACGACGACGACGGTCGCGCCGCGCTGACGCGCATGCTCGGCCAGCTCACCGGCCACTCTGTCGAGCTCTCTCGCGGAGACGATCGCCTGCGGGGCGTCAGGGCCATGGCGCTGCAGCTCGTAGTCGAGGTGCGGCAGGTAGACGAGCGTCAGGTCGGGACGGTCGCGGTCGATGATCGACGACGCCGCTCTCGCGATCCACGCGGAGGAGGTGATGTCGGCGAGCGCGCCCCAGTATCTGAAGAGCGGGAACTCACCCAGCTCGCCGACGAGGCGGTCGTGGAGCTCGGGCGGATACGTGTAGCAGTCCGGCTCCTTTCTCCCGTCCGCGTAGTAGATCGGGCGCGGCGTGACGGTCTGCTCGACGGTCGCGCCCATCGCGTACCACCAGCAGACGTTCGCGGTGCGGAAGCCGGGCTTCGCTCTGCGCGCCGCCTCCCAGACCGGCTCGGCCTGGACGAGCTTGTTGTGCTGGCGCCAGAGCAGCACCTCGCCGAGGTCGCGGAAGTACCAGCCGTTCGCGACGATCCCGTGCTCGGTCGGGTCGACGCCGGTCAGCATCGTCGCCTGCACCGAGCAGGTGACGGCCGGCAGCGACGGCTCGAGCGTCGCCTGGAACCCCTCCTCGGCGATCTTGCGCAGCCGCGGCATGTGCTCCAGCAGCCGTGGCGTGAGGCCGACGGCATTGATCACGACGAGCGGGGGCGCCATCACGCCACCTCCTTCAGTCCGAGGTCGGTCAGGGCGCCGGCCAGCCAGCCGAGCTCGCGCGCGAGCCCGTCCACGAGCGCGGCGTCGTAGCCCGCCCGCATGCCGCCGGGCAGGACGTCCCAGGTGTAGGTCTCAAGCTCCAGGTGGCGCGTCAGCGGCGCGGGGCCGCCGACCAGCCCGCCGAGCAGCTCGCGCAGCTCGGCTTGCGTCGTGCGGCCATCGTCCAGGTGGACCGGCACGTGGAAGTGCACGCGCCACGGGCTCTCCCCCGGCAGCCCGCCGGCGATTGCCTGGTCGAGGTCGTCGACGCCCGCGACCGCCGCGCCGACCAGCTCGCGCGTCTGGTGCATGAAGCGCGGCTCGACGAACGGCGCGAGCTGCTCGCGCTGCGTCGCGACCTCGTCGTTCGGGGTCCGCAGCGCGGCGGAGATCTGCGCCTTCACGATCGGGACGCCGGCCCCGGCGAGCGCGTCGAGGGCGTCGAGGGGCGACTCGAACTGGACCGCCAGGTGGCAGGCGTCGAGGCAGAGGCCGATCCAGTCGGAGTCGAGCGGCGCGAGCGCGTCGATCGCCTGCGCGATCGTCTCGACCGCGCAGCCGGGCTCGGGCTCCAGCGCGAGCCGGATCGTGCGTCCGGTCTCCTCCCTGATCCGCTCCAGCTCCTCGCTCACGCCGCGCAGCGCGATGGTCGCGGCGGTCGCCTCGGCCTCGCCCCAGTCGGCGCGCCAGCCGAGCGGGAGCGTCGAGATCGAGCCCTCGGTGACGTCCTCGGGCAGCAGCGCCGCGAGCCCCCACGCGAGGTCGCGCGTGTAGTCGGCGCGCGCCGCGTCGGTCCAGTCGGGCAGGTAGACGGCGAGCTTCACGACCTCCGCCTGGAACGCTCTGTAGGGGAAGCCGTTCAGCGTCACGACCTCCAGCGACAGGCGGTCGAGCGCGTCGCGCAGGCGCGCGACGCCGTCGGGCGCGGTGCGCAGCAGCCGCGCGGCGGGCGCCGCCAGCCACAGGCCGACGCCCAGGCGCGGGGTGCCGAGCCGCTCCCGGACGGGTGCGGCGAAGCGCTCGAGCTGGGCGATGACGCCGTCGAGGTCCTCCGCCGCGTGGACGTTCGTGCAGTACGCGACGTGCACGAGCGATCCGTCCGGATGTGCGAACCGCACTAGCCCTCCTCGCGGGCTCCGCGCAGCACCGAGTTGCCGGCGAACGTGGCGGAGGGATCCGCCGGACCGTGCTCGTCGGTCAGCTCGAGGCGACCGCTCTGCGAGAAGAACGCGACCGGGTTGTCCCACACGAGCGTCGAGATGTCCGCGTCGGAGAAGTCGGCCTCGCGCAGCGCCTGCACCGTTCTCGGGACCTTCAGAGGATCGCTTCTGCCCCAGTCGGCGGCGGAGTTGACGATCGTCTTCTCCATCCCGTGCTCGGCGACGATCCGCACGAGCCGGTGCTCGTCCATCTTCGTCTCCGGGTAGATCGTGAAGCCGGCCCAGCAGCCGGCGTCGCGCACGTACTGGAACGTCAGCTCGTTGTTGTGGTCGATGATCACGCGGTCCGGCGAGATGCCGGAGGCGAGCGCGATCTCGATCGAGCGCTGCGTGCCGTACGCCTTGTCGCGGTGCGGCGTGTGGACGAGCGCCGGCAGGTCGTGCTCGACCGCCAGCTCCATCTGCGCCTGGAAGGCGTACTCCTCGGCTCTCGTCATCGAGTCGAAGCCGATCTCGCCGATCGCGACGACGCGGTCCTTCGCGAGGTAGCGCGGCAGCAGCGCCAGCACCTCTCTCGCGAGCGCCTCGTCGTTCGCCTCCTTCGGGTTCAGCCCCATCGTGCAGTGGTGCGAGACGCCGAACTGCTCGGCGCGGAAGCGCTCCCAGCCGATCAGCCCGTCGAAGTAGTCGATGAACGACCCGATGTTCGTCCGGGGCTGACCGAGCCAGAAGGCGGGCTCGACGATCAGCTCGATCCCGGCCGCGGCCATCGCCTCGTAGTCGTCGGTCGTCCGCGACGTCATGTGGATGTGAGGATCGAAGATCCGCATGTCGGCTCCTCAGCCTTGGTTCGCTGCTCGCGCGGACAGCGCGGCCTGGGCCGCAAGCCGTCGCTCCGTGACGGGCTGGTCCAGCTCCGCCTCGATCTCCGCGAGCTCGGTCGTGGGTGGATGACGGTCGATCACGGGCCAGACGTCAGCCGGCACCGTGCGCCCGGCGGCGACGCGCTCGTGCACGAAGCGCGCCAGCATCGCCGACAGCTCCGGCGTGACGCGCTCCGGCAGGCCCTCGATGGCGTCCAGCGGGACGCCGACGAAGACGCACTTCAGCACCGCCTGCTCGATCGCCGCGTCGTCGAGCTTCTCGATCGCGTAGGGGCCCATCGCGGCGGCGACGATCCGCACGTCGTTCGTGCGCAGCGCGTCCTCGACGAGCGGGACGCCGACGGCGTCGTCGAGCGTCAGGTACGCGAGCGCACGCAGCACGCCGCGGCGCTCGGCGCCGTCGCCGTGGCGGTAGAGCAGCGGCAGCTCCTTCGCGGCACCGTCGCCGAGGGCGACGAGCAGCAGCGTGCGGGCGGCGTCGTCGAGCGTCCACGCGTGGACGTCGGCGCGGTCGGCGGTCGCGTCGAGCGGGCCACGGCCGACGTGGCGGCCGACGGCGGGGAAGATCCGCGCGATCGCGTCCTCGTCGTTCGTGACCTCGTAGCGGGCGGCGGCCAGCCAGGCGCGGCCGGCGGCGTCCAGGCGGGCGTCGAGCGCGATCGCCAGGGGTCTCTCTTGCAGCTGGGTCATGTGACGGAAGCTCTCCGCGCGGCTCTGCGCGCAAACGGCCAGGTGGCGACGATCCCAGCGGCCGCGCGCGGCCGTCCGGAGAGCGCCAGCAGCGCCGCCTGGAGGGGCATCAGTCCGAGCACGCCGGTGCCGACGAGTCTCTGCAGCTTCGGCGCCTCGGGATCTCTGACGGCGGCGACGCCGGCTCTGCCGATCGCGGCCGCGTAGAGACCGACGCAGGCGAGCGCGGCGGCGGCCGCGACGGGGTCGCTTCTGCGGCGTCGCAGGGCGAGGAACGCGGTCGTCGCGGCGGTCGCGCCGAAGCCGGCGAGCGCGCCGGTCGGCAGCCGCGAGGTCGCGCCGTCGGCCTCGTGGACGCTGACGAACGTGACGACGAGCGTGTGGGCGCCGATGATCGCGGCCGCCGGCGCCGCTCTGCGCGGGCTGCGGCCGGCGCCGAGCAGGACGTCGAGCGAGCGCGCCGCGGCCATCGCCCAGGGTCCGGCGGGCGTGCCCTTGGCGATCAGGTCGTAGCTCCAGACGGTCGCGGCGAGCGGCAGCGCCGTCCGCAGCGCAGGCGCGCCGCCGACGCCGGCGGCGATCACGAGCGAGGCGCCCGCGAGGCCGCTGGCGAGCCCGAGCGCGAAGCGCGGCGTCACCTCGCCCGCCGGGATCGGCCGCGTCGGCCGCTCCTCGGCGTCGATCTCGCGGTCGGCCCAGTCGTTCAGGGCCATGCCGCTGAGGTACATCAGCGACGAGGCGAGGACGAGCCCGTCGGGCGCCGCGACGGTCCCGTCGTCCGAGCCCCAGGCGGCGCCGAGCAGCGCGTCGCCGGGGACGGTCAGCACGGACGGGAGGCGGACCAGCCGGACGAGCGGGGGTGCTCCGGCCATCAGCCCTTCGCCGTCCCTCTCGTCGCGTCGAGCTCGGCGGACGCCGCCTGCAGGCGGGTGATCGCCTGGCCCATCATCCCGAGGTCGATCTCGTGGACCTCGACGCCGCTGCCGATCGCGTCGATCAGCGTGACGGTCAGCAAGCCACCGAGGTGCTCGCGGAACTCCTGCAGCCCGGCGAGCAGCGCCGGGTCCTCCAGCTCGGGAGCGACGAGGTCGAGGCCGAGTGCCTGGAACAGCGCCAGGACGCGCCGCCAGTCGTCGTCGGCCAGCATCCCGTCGAGCAGCGCGTAGGTGCTGTCGAGCGCGATCCCGATCGCGACCGCCTCGCCGTGGCGCAGCCGCAGGTGGCTGAGCTGCTCGAGCTTGTGCGCCGACCAGTGGCCGAAGTCGAGCGGCCGGGCGGAGCCCAGCTCGAACGGATCGCCGTTGCCGGTGATGTGCTCGATGTGCAGCTCGGCGCAGCGGCGCACGAGGACGCCCATCGCCTCGAGGTCGCGCGCCGCGATCGCGGGCGCGATCCGCTCCAGCTCGGCGAAGAACGCCGGGTCCTTGAGCAGCGCGACCTTGACCGCCTCGCTCGTGCCCGAGCGCCAGTCCTCGTCGGACAGCGTCGTCAGGAAGCGCTCGTCGTTGACGACCGCGACCGGCGGGGCGAACGTCCCGAGGAAGTTCTTCTTGCCGTACGCGTTGATGCCGTTCTTGACGCCGATGCCGGCGTCGTTCTGGCCCAGGACCGTGCTCGGCATGCGGACGAGCCGCACGCCGCGGTGCGCGATGCCGGCGGCGTAGCCGGCCGCGTCGACGACCGCCCCGCCGCCGATCGCCAGCACGTAGGCGTGGCGATCGATCGCGCGGTCGTTGATCGCGTCGAGGACCTCCTCGACGTGTCTGGGGTCCTGCTTCGACGCCTCGCCGCCCGGCAGCACGACGGGCTCGCCCGCGAGGGCGATCCGGTCGGCGTGGTGCGCGGCGTACGCGGCGAGCCGCGCCGGCAGGTCCGGATGGTGTTCGAGCAGCCCGCTGTCCACCACGGGCAGCACGCGCGCGACGCCATCGGCCGCATCCGCGCGAAGCGCCTCGACGAGGACCGGGTTGGCCGGATCGAACGCATCGCGGGTGAAGTGCACGGCATAGCCGTAGTCGAGTGAGAACGCGGCGTCCAGCCGCGTTGCTCGGGCTGCTGTGCTCACTGCTGCCAGTCCGTCTTCCAGAGGCCGCCGCTGCCGGCGGTCGCGTCCATCGTTCCTCTGCCCGGCTCGAAGTGGCCGAAGTCGAGGACGTACAGCGAGCCGTCCGGGTGGAAGGCGACGTCGATCGGCCGGTAGAGCGGCGGGACGTCCCGGACCGTGTGGGACCAGTCGGTCGGGTCGACGACCGCGAGGTTGCGGCCGACGCGCGGGCCGGAGGGCGCGACCATCGGCACCTCGTCGCCGAACAGCGCGACGACGATTCTGCCGTCGGGCGCCTCCGCCAGCTTGGTGGCGGCGACGTGCGGCGTCAGCTCGACGAGCGCTCTCTCGGGCGGCGGCAGCTCGTGGTGGTTGGAGAGGATGAACTCGGGTGCCTCGCCGACCTCCGGTCTGAAGCGCGGGTCCGAGATCGGGACGCCGCCGATGAAGTCGGGGAAGCCGTACCAGGCGCCCTCCTTCACCTCGAAGATGATCTCGGGGATGTTGCCGACCGGGCGGCTGCCGCGGTCGTCGGAGCCCTGGTCGGTGACGATCAGGCGGCCGTCGCGCAGGAACAGGATGCCGAAGGCGTTGCGCAGGCCCCAGGCGACCAGCTCGAGGTTCGAGCCGTCGAGGTCGACGCGCATCATCGCGGAGGTGGCCGGCAGCTGCGCCTTGATCCGCGTGCCCGCGGGCTGGACCGTGCCCCACTCGGTGAACGCGCCGGTGCGGACCGTCTGACCCTCGTTGAACGGGTCGGGCGTCTCGACCGAGACGTCCTTCAGCTCGATCTCGAGGCCGGGGATGTCGTGCTCGTGCGGGAGCAGTCTGAGCCAGCCGAGGTCGTACGCGTCAAGACCGATGATGCCGGTGTTCGTCATCGCGCCCTGGGAGAAGTAGAGCTTGCCGTCGGGGCCGAAGGCGACCATGTTGGTCTGGTAGTTGCCCGGGCCGGGGAGGCTGTCGATGATCGTCTCCAGCTCGCCGCCGTCGGGCGAGAGGCGGGAGATGCGGCCGGGGTAGCCGCCCTCGGTCACGTAGAGCCAGCCGTCGTGGTAGACGAGGCCGTTGACCGGAGGCCGGAGGCCCTCGGCGAGAAGCGTGCGTCCGTCGCCGTCGAGGCGCCAGATTCTCCCGCCGCGCGGTGCGCCCGCGAACGGCAGCCCGGTCTCGGCGACGTACGGCGTGCCAGCGTCGTCGAACGTCAGGCTGCTGGGGAAGTTCAAGCCGTCGGCTACGACTTCCAGCTCTGCTGCCACTTGCGTCACGATTTCGTCTCCTCCAATGCGTCAGGCGATGGGCCCATGTCGCGCGTAACGTCAAGTACGCCGTACGGTACGGCCGCCCTCGTCACGTCTCCCTCACGGTATCGGATCCGTGCGGGGCGCTTTTTCAACCTTATTCCCCCGGTCCGAAACCCCTAGTTACGGTGCGGTGGCCCACATGGGCGAGGTGCGCCAGGTCTCCCGTGCGCCCGCGCGCCGCCCGCGCGAGTGACAACGTAACGGTGACCGCAGGTTCGCCCGTTCGCATGCGTGCAACGATGACGAGCCGGGCTCCTCGGCGCACGCCGCGCCGGAGATGCCGGCGTCCCCCGCCCGCTCTCCCGCGATCCCCGGAACTAGCACAAGCGCCAGTTTTCTGAAGATCAGTGCTTCACGTCCCCACGGGTTGCCGGACTGTCACTCCGCGGCCGCGCGCGGTGACTACCACAGAAGCGGGTGCATTCAGACACACGGGAGGTATACGATCGCTCTCGACCGGGAGAGGGTTTCGTCGCGCCGCGAACGGCTCGCTCCGATGGATCCCAGGAGAGAGGGACATATGCATGTGAGTCATATACGTGGAAGGGCGCGGCTCTTCGCGTGCTTCCTCGTCGTCGCCGTCGTCGCCGTGGTCGTCGCCGGCTGCGGCAGCAAGAACAAGAGCACGAGCACCGCCGCGAGTGCTCCGGCCACGACGCCGCCGGCCACCACGCCCGCGACGACGACCACCGCGACCACCGCGACGACGTCCACGACGCCGGCCCCGAGCACCGCGAGCACGGGCTGGACGCTGCCGAACGCCGACCTGGCGAACACGCGCAGCGTGGCGTCGCAGATCAGATCGTCGAACGTCAGCCAGCTGGCGGTCGCGTGGTCGGTGCCGATCAG
>JAATFK010000085.1 GCA_015655225.1 Solirubrobacterales bacterium
CGTCGTCCCCGGCTACGGCGAGACCGCCGGCGGGGCGCTCGCGGCGCTCCCCGGCGTCGACAAGATCGCCTTCACCGGCTCGACCGAGGTCGGCAAGCTGATCGCCCAGGCGGCGACCGGCAACCTCAAGCGCGTCTCGCTGGAGCTGGGCGGCAAGTCGCCGAACATCGTCTTCTCCGACGCCGACGTCGACGCCGCGATCGCCGGCGCCGCGCAGGGGATCTTCTTCAACCAGGGCGAGGTCTGCAGCGCCGGCAGCCGCCTCTACATCCAGTCCGACCAGTTCGACCGGGTGGTCGAGGGGATCTCCGCCGCCGCCGGCGCGATCAGAGTCGGCCACGGCCTCGATCCCGACACCGAGATGGGCCCGCTCGTCTCCCAGGAGCAGTTCGACCGCGTCACCGGCTACCTCGCGAGAGGTGCCGAGGAGGGCAACCGTGCGGTCGCCGGCGGGTCCGCGATCGACCGGCCCGGCTGGTTCGTCCAGCCGACCGTCCTGGTCGACGCGAAGCCCGAGAACGCGATCGTCCGTGAGGAGGTCTTCGGCCCGGTGATCGCGGCGATGCCGTTCGACGACGTCGACGACCTCGCGCGGCAGGCGAACGACTCGCACTACGGCCTCGCGGCCGGCGTCTGGACGCGCGACATCTCCAGAGCGCACAAGCTCGCGAAGCGCATCAAGGCCGGCACCGTGCACGTGAACTCCTACCACGTGTTCTCGGCCGAGCTGCCGTTCGGCGGCTACAAGCAGAGCGGCTGGGGACGCGAGATGGGCGAGGAGGTCCTCAACAACTACCTCGAGACGAAGTCGGTGATCGTCGGCCTCTGAGGCGGCCCCGAGCCGTCCGCGGCGGGAGGACGTTCGTCCGGGGGACCAGCTCCCCCGGACGGGGCCGCCGCCAGGCCGTGCGGCGTCGTCTCCCACAGGAACGGGTTGCGCACCAGCTGCACGAGTGCGCGCCACGCCGCCAGCGACAGCAGCAGCGAGTGCAGCGGCGCCAGCAGCGCGTACGGCGCCGACCGCCAGCAGCGCTCGCGTGCCGCCGCCAGCCACAGCTCGGCGGCGGTCAGCGCGTTCGCGGCCAGCAGGCCGAGCAGCGCGACGAGCCAGAAGTCCGACTCGTCCGCGAACGCCACGTCGGTGACGCCGAGCCCGTACCAGCAGGCGGCGCCGAGCCACAGCACCGGCGCGAGCAGCGCCGCCACCGGCGTCCCGGCGACGAGCGCGAGGTAGCCGAGCGCCGGCCACAGCCCGGCCTCGCGCACCAGCCGCCGGGGGTGGCGCGTGTGGACGAGCGTCGTCTGCAGGTAGCCCTTCAGCCAGCGGGTCCGCTGCCGCAGCCACGGCGCGAGGTGCGCGCACGCCTCCTCGTCGGTGCTCGAGTCGAGCAGCGCGACGCGCTTGCCGGCAGCCGGAACGCGCAGCCCGAGGCCGGCGTGCCCGCTGACGTTGTGCGGGTCCCAGCCGCCCAGCTCGCGCAGCGCCGCGACGCGGAAGTGGTTCGAGGTCCCGGCCAGCGGAACCGGCACGCCGAGCCGCTCGAGGCCGGGCAGGAGCGCGCCGTGCCAGTGGTCCAGCTCCAGCGCGCCGAGCCGTGTGAGCACGTTCGCGGAGCCGTTTCAGGAGCGCAGCCGCGCCTGCAGCGCGACCGTCCGCTCGCCGTCGGCCGCGAACGCCGCGACGGCCGCACGCAGCTGCCCGGGCGCCGGCCGGTCCTCCGCGTCGTAGACCGTGAGCAGCTCGCCGCGCGCGAGGAAGAGGCCGACGTTGCACGCCTTCGGCTTCGTCTGCGGCAGCGCCTCCGGCACGATCACGAGCCGGACCGTCGCGGCCGTGCGCAGCGCGCGGGCGGCGGCGATCGTCTCCGTGTCGTCGGCCTCCAGCAGCACCAGCAGCTCCAGCTTCTCGGCCGGATAGTCGAGCCGGCCGACGTGCTCCAGCAGCTCCGCCAGCATGTTCGCCTCGTGGTGGACGGGGAGCAGGACGGTGTAGAGCGGCAGGTCGCGGTCGTCGCGCTCCCACGGCGGTCGGCGGGGCGGCGTGGGCCGCCGGCGCCCGGGCACGAGGCTCGCGGCGAGCCGCAGCGCGCCGCTGCCGAGCAGCACCCCCTCGGCGAGCAGGACGAGGATCGCGATCGCCTCCTCGCGCGTCGCGACGAGGCCGCCGGCGACGAGCAGGGCGAGGAGGACGAGCACGACCCGCTGCGCCCGCGAGAGGCCCGAGGCGGCCGACTGCTCCGGCTGGAGCGTGCGCAGCTCGGCGGTCGCGCGGTGCGTCACGTCCTCGCGGAAGCAGCGCGTCACCGCCCGCTCGACGTCGAGCGGCGTGGTCGTGCGCAGCTCGATCGCGAGCGGCCCGCCGAGCGCGTCGCTCGGCGAGCCGAGCGCCTCGCGGATCTGCGCGCGCAGCTCGCCGGAGGGCGGCTCGCAGGTCGCGACGAGCAGGCGGTCGCCGTCGAGTCGCAGCGGGAACCAGCCCTCCGCGAGCAGTCGCAGCGGGTCGCAGCGGCGCGCGAGCGCCTCGTCGAGCGGGTGCGTCAGCAGGTCGACGAACGGGATCCCCCAGAGCGCGCCGAGCACCCGCTGCAGGTCGAGCCGGTGCACGAGCCCACAGCTGACGAGGATCGCGCCGAGCCGCTGGCCGGTCTCCCGCTGGCGGGCGAGCGCCCAGACGAGCGTGACCCGGTCGATCAGGCCGGCGTACTCCAGCGCCTCGCCCAGCGGCGGCGGCGTCTCGATCGGCGGTTGCTCGGGGCTCACTCCCTCGTCTTCGGCCGGACGGGGCGGGCGTTGAGCCGGCACCACCCGCTCGCTCGACAACGAGACCCATCGGCGCTTAGTGGAGATCTGCTATCACTAATCTGATAATAATCCTCCAGTACAAGGGACGTTCGCGATGACGACGACCACGATGGCCCCCGACCCCGGGACGATGCTGATCACCGGCCCGACGAGCGGACTGGGTCGAGCGCTCGCGCTGGAGCTGGCCGGCCGCGCCCCGTCCGAGCGTCCTGACCTGCTGCTGGTGGGGCGGCCCGGCGACTCGCTCGCGGAGGTCGGCGCGGCGACCCGCGCCGCCGGGGCGACGGTCCGCGAATTCCCCTGCGACCTCTCCCGACTCGCCGACGTCCGCGCCGCGGCGACCGCGGCCCGGGATCTGCTCGCCACGTCGGCGGTGCGGCCCCTGCGCGCGCTCGTCGCCAACGCCGGCTGGATGACGCCCGACACCCGCGTTGCGTCCGCCGACGGCCACGAGCTGACCTTCGCGATCAACTACCTCGCCCACGCCCAGCTGATCGGCGACCTGCTCGACGCGTTCACGCCGCCCGCGCGGATCGTGCTGGTCGGCTCGAACCTCTACAGCCCGCCGCGGTTCGCGCGGCTGACCGGCAGCCCCGGCCCGGACTGGCGCGACCCGCTCGAGCTCGCCCGCCCCGCCACCGGCGAGCAGCCGCCCGGCTTCCGCGCCGGCGGCGTCGCCTACGCGAACGCCAAGCTCGCCCTCATGTACTACGCCCACGAGCTGCAGCGACGCATCGGCGACGGGATCAACGTGACCGTCTTCGAGCCCGGCATCATGCCCGGCACCTCGCTCGGCCGCGAGTTCGGCCCGGTCCTGCGCGCGCTCGGTCGCGTAGCGGCACGGCTCCCGGGGACGGCGTCCCCCTCGACCTCGGCGCCGGCGCTCGCCTCGCTCGCCCTCGACGACCGCTGGGCGCACCTCCGCGACGGCGCCTTCGTCGTGATCGACAGAGAGGTCGAGGTCGCCCCAATCGCGCACGACCGCGAGCGCGAGGCCCGACTGTGGGAGGCAACCGCCGAGCTGCTCACCGAGCGCCCGGCGGCACCCGCACGCTGACGAGCCCGTGTCCCCGATCGACCTCGAGCCCTACCGCGCGGCGCGCCCGCACCGTGCCGACGCGGCGCGGAACTTCGACGCGGTCCTGGCGGCGGCGCGAGAGGTCTTCACCGAGCGCGGGTTCGGTGCGCCGCTGGAAGACGTGGCCGAGCGGGCCGGCGTCGGGATCGCCACGCTCTACCGGAACTTCCCGACGCGCGAGGTGCTCGTCGAGAACGTCTACATCGTCGAGATCCAATCCGTGATCGCCGAGGCCGGAGCGAGTCAGGAGCTCGCGCCGTGGGAGGGCCTCGTCAGCTGGCTGCGCCACTTCGCCGAATACGTCGGCACCAAGCGCGCGGTCGCGACCGCGATCGATCCCGACTCCGAGGCCTATCAGGCGTGCCGCGCGGCGCTGTCGGAGGCCGGAACGCCGCTGCTGCGGCGGGCGCAGGCGAGCGGCGCCGTCCGTGCGGACGTCGACGACGACGACATCGCGCGCTACATCATGGGCGCGGCCACGATGAGCTTCGGCTCCGAGCAGCAGCGGGCCAAGATGCTGGGGGTGCTGTTCGACGGGCTGCGCGCCTGAAACCCGATTCCTTCCCGTCTGTCATGAAAATGACCAGTTTTAGGCAAGCTTGGTTAGGATTGGGACATGTCGCAGGATGTGACGTCTCCACTTCCCGCCCGTCCGCCGACGCTTCCGGCCCGACCGGCTACACGACGTTCATGGCGTCGGCTCGGCCTTCGCCGACCCGTGCCCCGACCGCGCCGCCGCATCCCGAGAGCGCTCTACTGGCTCGCACGCCACACCGGCTTCTACCGCTACTCCGCCTATCGCAACGCGCTGATCCTGCGCTTCGTCGGCGATCGCCACGGCCCGGTCCTGGTCCGTCGCGGCGACGACCGGCCGGCGCGCGTGACCGCCCCCACGGCTCCCGTCGTCCCGGCGCCGCGCGCCGCCCGTGAGACGCCACCCGCGCGGCCGCGCCGCAACCGCGTCGGCGTCACGCTCGACCTCGCCTGCCTGCCGCTGCCGCACATGCCGAACGGGCGGCCGATCTGGCAGCTGACCGGGGTCGAGAGCCACACGACCTTCAGCTGGGCGAACCTCGTCGCCCCGAAGGCGGGCCGTCCGTCGGTCTCGCAGATCGACGCGTTCGTCGCCCGCATCGGCGCCGCGATGGCCGAGCGGGGCGAGCAGCTGACGGCCGTCACGATCCAGGTCGGCAGCGCGCTGCCCTCCGCCGCGCTGCGGTCCCTGCAGTCGGCGGGGATCGACGTCCGGCGCCGCGAGACGCTGCCGCCGGAGCGCTCCGCGGTCGCGCTCCACAGCCTCTTCCTGCGCCGTCACTGGCAGGCTCGCAGCGAGGAGCCGTCGGACTGGGACCTGATGACGCTCGAGCGCGAGCTGCAGGGCTGGGTCCGCGACCGCAACCTCGAGGCGCTCGTCGTCCACTGAGCAGGCAGGCCACGGCCGCGCCGTTGGCCTGCCGTCGGACCGCTCACCGCGCCGTACCGTTGCTGCCCCGGCGAAGGAGGCAGCGATGGACGGCAGCGGCGAGATCTGGATGAACGGGCGCTTCGTGCCCTGGGCGGAGGCGAACGTGCACGTCCTGACGCACGGCCTCCACTACGGCACCGGCGTCTTCGAGGGCACGCGCGCCTACGCGACCGACGCGGGGCCGGCCCTCTTCCGCCACCGCGAGCACACGCGGCGGCTGTTCGACTCGGCGGCGCTCTACCAGATGGAGCTGCCGTTCTCGCAGGAGCAGCTGATGGCGGCGACGCGCGAGCTGGTGCGGCGCAACGGGCTCGACGCCTGCTACGTCCGCACGCTCGTCTATCGCGGCGCGGGCAAGCTCGGCGTCTCGCCGAGCGGGAGCCCGGTCGACGTGGCGATCGCCGCGTGGCCGTGGGGCCCGTATCTCGGGTAGGGCGCGCTGGAGCGCGGGATCCGCGCGAAGGTCTCCTCCTGGACGCGGATCGGCAGCGACGCGTTCCTGCCCGGCGCGAAGGCGACCGCGCACTACCTCAACTCGGTGCTGGCGAAGCAGGAGGCGGAGGAGCTGGGCTTCGACGAGGCGATCCTGCTCGACCGCGACGGGATGCTCGCGGAGGGCGCCGGCGAGAACCTCTTCCTCGTCAAGGACGGCACGCTGCTGACGCCGCCGCTGGCGAGCGGCGCGCTCGGCGGGATCACGCGCCGCTCGCTGCTGGAGCTGGCGCGCGTGGCCGAGCTGCCCGCGGTCTAGCGGACGCTGACGCGCGGCGAGCTCTACCTCGCCGACGAGATCTTCCTGACCGGGACCGCGGCCGAGGTCACGCCGGTGCGCGAGGTCGACCTGCGCACGATTGGCGACGGTGGCCGCGGTCCCGTGACGGCACGGCTCCAGGAGGCGTTCAGCGCCGCCGTCCACGGGCACGACCCGCGCTTCGCCGCGTGGCTCGACGTGGTCGGGTCGGAGCGGGAGCCCCAGCCCGCGCCCGCGCCCGCCGCGCCCGTCACGGCGGCGGGCTGAGCGCCGCCCACGCGGTCGCGAGCCGCTCGGCGCCCTCCAGCAAGACG
>JAATFK010000719.1 GCA_015655225.1 Solirubrobacterales bacterium
CGAGCAGGAACATGCGACGGCGGCCGAAGAGGTCGCCGGCGCGGCCGCCGAGCAGCAGCAGGCCGCCGAAGGTCAGCGTGTAGGCGTTCACGATCCACTGCAGGCCGGTCGCGGAGAAGTGCAGATCGCTCCGGATCGAGGGCAGCGCGACGTTCACGATCGAGACGTCGAGCACGACCATGAACTGGGCCGCGCACACGAGGAACAGCACCAGTCTCTGGTGGGAAGCGCGCGCCTGATCGTTCGACATACCTCTAATCGTAGCGTCGGGCAGCGGTGCCGCGTCGGCTCCCCTCAGCAGGTCGGCCAGCTCGCCAGCGGCCGGCGCCAGCCCTCCGCGAGCGGTCGCCCCTCGAGCCGCGCGAGCGCCCGCGCCAGCGTGGGACGCGTGTCAGCCGGGTCGATCACCTCGTCGACGTGGAGCGAGCCGGCGGCGCCGTAGGGGTCGGTCTCCGCGCGCAGCGCCGCCGCGACCTCCTCGCCGCCGCCGACGACGTTCGCGGCGACCGCCGGGTCCATGAACGAGATCTCCGCGCTCGGCCAGGCGTAGACCGCGTCGACGCCGGTGTCGTTCCCGCCGAGGGAGAAGTACGCGAGCCCGTAGGCCTTGCGCAGCACGACCGTCAGCTTCGGCGTCCGCGCGAGCGCGAGCGCCGTCTGCAGCCGGATCGCGTGCTTCAGCATGCCGTCGTGCTCGACCGCCGCGCCGACGAAGAAGCCGGGCACGTCCTGGAGGAAGACGACCGGCAGGTCGAACGCGTCGCAGAGGCACAGCAGTCGCACCGCCTTCTCGCACGCGGCCGGGTCGAGCGAGCCGGCCGCCTGCAGCGGCTGGCTCGCGACCACGCCGACGCTGTGGCCGTCGAGTCGCGCGAGCCCGGTCAGGAGGCCGCGGCCGTAGTCGGGCGCCAACTCCAGCAGCGTGTCGGGATCGAGCACCCGCCCGAGCACCTTGCGCATGTCGTAGGCGCGCGTCCGCCGTGCCGGGACCAGCTCGGCGAGCGCCGGGTCGGGCGCCAGCGCGGCGACGCTCGCGCCGCGGCCGCCGAGGATCGCGCCGCGCCCGCCGCCGCTGCCGCCGACCCGCTCGGCGCGGGTCCAGGCATTCGGCGGCAGCAGCACGAGCCAGCGCCGCACCGCCGTGTAGGCCTCCTCGGGCGTGTCGGCCGCGAGGTCGATCTGCCCGGTTCTGCGGAGGTGGACCTCGGCGCCGCCGAGCGCCTCCATCGTCACCTGCTCGCCGGTCGCGACCTCGACCACGCGCGGCGAGGTGACCGCCATCGCCGTCCCCCGCAGCTGCACGACGAGGTCCGAGGCGGCGGCGAAGAACGACGAGCCGCCGAACGAGTCGCCGATGATCACGGTCGCCATCGGGATCCGCCGCTGGCGCGCGAACAGCTCGACGCCGGGGGAGACCTGCGCGAAGACGGCCGAGCCGAGCGAGTCGGGGATGCGGGCGCCGCCGGTCGCGCCGAAGTAGACGAACGGCTGGCCGCTGCGCAGCGCCTGCGCGCTCAGCTGCCGCAGCTTCTTGCCGCCGACGGCGGAGGAGGAGCCGCGTCTGACGGTCACGTCGTCGCCCGCGACCGTCACCGGCCGTCCGGCGATCAGGCCGTGGCCGCCGATCTTGCCGTCGCCGGGCGTGGCGGCCGCGTCCTCCGTACGGGCCGAGTGGGCGAACGTGCCGTGCTCCTCGAACGAGCCGGGGTCGAGCAGGCCGTCAATGTGCTCGCGGACGGTCCGCTCGCCGCGCGCGTGCAGCCGCTCGATCCGCTCGGCGCCGCCCATCCGCTCGCGCACCAGCGCGCGGCGGCGGTGCAGGTCGGCGACGGCGTCCGGCGGGTCGGGCGGGTCCGGGGGGTCCGGCTCCTCCGCGCTCATGGTCTGTACCCCGCCAGCTCGCGCCGCGCGATCGACAGCTTGTGCACCTCGTCCGGTCCGTCCGCGAGCCGCAGCGTGCGCATGTGCGCGTACATCGAGGCGAGCGGGAAGTCGGACGAGACGCCGGCGCCACCGTGGACCTGGATCGCGCGGTCGATCACTCTCAGCGCGATGTTCGGCGCCGCGACCTTGATCGCCGCGATCTCGGTGCGCGCGTGCTGATTGCCGACTGTGTCCATCAGCCAGGCGGTCTTGAGCGCCAGCAGCCGCAGCATCTCCAGCTCGATCCGCGACTCCGCGACCCAGTCCTGGATGTTCGCGCGCGTCGCGAGCGGCTTGCCGAACGTCTCGCGCTCCCAGGCGCGGCGGCAGAGCAGCTCCAGCGCCCGCTCCGCGAGCCCGACCGAGCGCATGCAGTGGTGGATGCGGCCGGGGCCGAGACGTGCCTGGGCGATCATGAAGCCGGCGCCCTCGCCCGCGATCAGGTTGTCGGCGGGGACGCGCACGTAGGTGAAGCTCAGCTCGCCGTGGCCCTCGGGGTCCTGGTAGCCGAAGACCGTCAGCGCGCGCTCGACCACGACGCCGGGCGTGTCGAGCGGCACGAGCACCATGCTCTGCTGCTGGTGGGGCGGACCGTCCGGATTCGACTTCCCCATCACGATCAGGATCCGGCAGTTGGGGTGCAGGGCGTTGGTCGTCCACCACTTGCGGCCGTTGAGCACGTAGTCGTCGCCGTCGCGCTCGATCCGCAGGCCGATGTTGCGGGCGTCGGAGGAGGCGACGGCGGGCTCCC
>JAATFK010000618.1 GCA_015655225.1 Solirubrobacterales bacterium
CGCGAGCGCGCCCGGGAAGACGTGCCAGCGCTTCTCGGGCTTCGAGTCGAGGTCGCCGACCGGCGCCTCGGCGATCGCGAAGACGCGCAGCATCGCCGCCCGCGGCACGATCCGGCCGCCGGTCCAGGTCGGCGCCTGCGACAGCGGCAGGTGCCCCTGCACGGTGAACGCATCGGGGTCGTCCTCGATGCGCTTCTTGAGCGTCTCGAGCTGCGCGGCACTCGCCGCCGACCCGATCAGCGGCTCGAAGCCGGGTCGCTCGGCCGACGGTGGGTAGGTCGGCTTGACGACCCGCTCGGCGAGGTCCGGGGTGACCTGCGACCGCGCCGCGGCCTCCCCGCACCACCACGACGACAGCGACGGCAGCAGGAGCTCCTCGCCCTGCAGCCGGCGCGCGATCGCGGGCAGGAAGCCGTTCAGCGCGGGCGACTCGAGGAAGCCGCAGCCGAGCGCGTTCGCGACCAGAACGTGGCGTCGACGGATCGCCTGGATCAGGCCCGGCACGCCGATCGTGGACTCGGAGCGCAGCTCCACCGGATCGCAGAAGTCGTCGTCGAGCCGTCGCAGGATGCCGTGGACGCGCTCGAGCCCGTGCATCGTCTTGAGGTACACGCGCTCGTCCCGCACCGTCAGGTCCGACCCCTCGACGAGCGGCAGCCCGAGGTAGCGCGCGAGGTACGCGTGCTCGAAGTAGGTCTCGTTGTACGGCCCGGGCGTCAGCAGCACGATGCGCGGCACCCGGCTGCGGCTGTCCGCATCCGACCGGAGGCGCTTCAGGCTGCTCTCGCTCGCCGTGTCCCAGTCCGCGCGCGGCGCGGGCTGGTCGAACATCGTGTCGCCCTCGCGCTGCACGAGCGCTTCGAGCATGTCGACCAGCCGGCGATAGCTGGCCGCGAGATGCTGGACCTGCAAGTCGCCGAACGCTTCGGGAAAGAGACGCGAGATCGTCAGCCGGTTCTCGAGCGCGTAGCCGAGGCCCGACGGCGCCTGCGTGCGCTGCGAGACGACGCTCCAGTGGCCGTCGGGGCCGCGTCCGAGATCGAACGCGACGATGTGCAGCCGGATATCGCCGGGCACGTCGACGCCGTGCAGTTCGCGCAGGTAGCCGGGATTGCCGTGGACCAGCGCGGCCGGGATCAGCCCCTCGGCGATCAGCGCCTGCGGACCATAGGCGTCGCAGAGCACCTCGTCGAGCAACGCGGCGCGCTGCGCGACGCCGGCTTCGATCGTCCGCCATTCGTCGTCCTCGACGACGAACGGCAGGAGGTCGAGCGACCACGGGCGCGGCGGTCCCTCGTCGGCGTAGACGGTGTACGTCGTGCCGTTCTCGTGGATCTGTCGCGCGACGATCTCCAGTCGCCGATCGAGGTCGGAGAGACCATCGGGACCGAGCAGCTCGAAGAAGCGCCGCCACGAGTCGCGCACCGCGCCGTGGCGGTAACGCAGCTCGTCGTAGTGACCCTCGCGCGGCGGCAGCGCCAACCGGTCGGCGAGCGCGGCGGCGTCCTGGAACATTTCCGATTGGAAAAGCGATTGCGACACGACGGCTCGATGCTGGATTCAGACGGGACTCGAAGAGGCGGTCGAGCGGACGCTCACGGCCGGCGCAGGTCGAGCGTCACCGGATACTCGGGGCTCGGCTGCGTCGGGCGGATCACGAAGTGACCGGGCGTGTGCCCGATCTTGAAGAAGCGCGCCAGCCGTCGGCTCTCCGCTTCGTACGCGTTGATCGGGAACGTGTCGTAGTTGCGGCCGCCGGGATGCGCCACGTGGTATCGACACCCGCCGACCGACTTCTCGCTGGTCGTGTCGACGATGTCGAGCACGAGCGGCGCGTCGACACCGAGCGTCGGATGCAGCGCCGACGGCGGGGACCACGCGCGGAAGCGAACGCCCGCCACGAACTCGCCGGCGCGCGCGGTCGGCGTCAGCGGCAGCGCGCGACCGTTGACGGCGATCGCGAGCCGCGGATCGGTGAGGCCGGTGACGATCACCTCCAGCCGCTCGACCGACGAGTCGACGTAGCGGGCGGTGGCGCCATTGGCGGTCTGCTCGGCCAGCACGTGCCACGGTTCGAGCGCGACGCGCAGCGTGATGTGCACGCCGGCCGCACTGAACTCGCCGGCGAGCGTGAAGCGGAACTCGACATGCGGCGCGAACCACGACGATTCGAGCGGATAGCCGGCTTCGGCGAGCC
>JAATFK010000417.1 GCA_015655225.1 Solirubrobacterales bacterium
CGCCGGCACGAGCGCCAGCCGTTTCGCGCTGCTGGCCTGCGCGGTCGTCCTCCTGCTCGCCCTCCTCGCCGCGCTGCTCGACCGCCGTGTCACCGTCTCGCCGCGCGCGCTGACCGTCGCGAACCGCGTGCTCGCCGTCGCCGTGGCCGTGGCGGTCATCGGCGGCGTGGCCGTCGGCATCGCCGCCACCCATGGCCGTCCCGACCGCTCGATCGGGCACTATCTCGATCGCTCGAACGGGTACAAGGCGGCCGCGCCCGGCACGTCCCGCTTCGAGCTCTCCAGCAGCAACCGGCCGGACTTCTGGCGCGTCGCGCTCGACGCGTTCGCCGCCCATCCGATCGGCGGCCTCGGCCAGGACAACTGGGACACGTACTACCTCAGCCACCGGCGCAGCGACGAGCAGCCGCAGTGGACGCACAGCCTGGAGCTGCGTCTGCTGGCGCACACCGGAGCGGTCGGCTTCGCGCTGTTCGCGGCGTTCCTGGTCGCGGCGATCGTCGCCGCCGTCCGCGGACGACGCCGCGCGGACTCCTCGACGAAGGCGTTCGCGGCGATCTCGCTGCTGACGATCGTCGTTTGGTTCGTGCACGGCTCGATCGACTGGCTGTGGGAGTTCCCGGCGCTCAGCGGGCCGGCGTTCGCGTTCGTTGCGGTCGGAGGAGCACTGATGGGCGGTTCGCCGGTGACCGACCGCGCGGGCGCCGCGCGTGCCCCTGCCGTGCGCCGATATGCCCTCGCTCTCGGCGCGACCGTCCTGGTGCTGGCCGCCGGCGCCGCGCTCACGTTGCCGTGGCTCTCGCAGCGCGACGTCGACAACGCCACCGGATCGTGGCGGGTCGACCCCTCGGGAGCGTTCAAGCAGCTCGAACGCGCCGCCGACCTCAACCCGCTCAGCTCCGACCCGGGCCTCTTCGGCGGAACGATCGCGCTGGAGCTCGGACGCCCGCGTGCGGCGCTGCCGCGCTTCTCGCAGGCGGTCGCGCGGGACCGCGACAACTGGTTCGCGCTGTTCGGGCGCGGCCTCGCATCCTCCGCGCTCCACGACGTTGCTGGGGCCCGCGCCGACTACGAGCGCGCGCGAGCGCTGAATCCGGGCGAGCCGCTGATCCAAACCGCGCTCGCGCGCGTCAGTACGAGACGTCCCCTGACCGCCGCGGCGGCGTTCGCCGAGATTCGCGGCGCATACGACCAGCTGGCCGGGTGAGCCGGAGCGGGCGCGTAGGCGATTGCCCGCTACCCCACGGCGGCTTGTCTGAACCCTTTAGAGATGCTATTTTGAGGCGCAACTAGATGGAATGTGAAAAGACGAATAGGTTCAAGGCCGCTCGAGAGCCTCGGACCGGCCAATACATGGACGGAAGGATTTGGTTCGGATGAAGCGGTTTGTCTTGCTTCTGGTTGTGATCGCCATGACGTCGCTCGCAGCCGCACCCGCGTACGCACAGTCGTCCGCGGCCAATGGATACGGTGGCCACGCAGGTGCCGTCGTCGGTCCGACGTCGAACGGCGGTGGAGGCGGAGGCGTCGAGGGCGCGACGCAGTCGGGCGGGAACGCGCCGTCGTCGTCGATCAAGAGCGTGCCGTCGACCACAGTCCAGGCTGCTGACAGCTCTTCTGCGTCCCTCCCCTTCACGGGGCTCGACCTTGGCTAAGTCGCGATCGCCGGCCTGGCGCTCGTGGCGGCCGGTCTCGGGATCCGCCGCTTCGCGCGGCCCCCGCTGGGCAGCTGAGCTTCCCACACGGGGTAGTACCGCTCCGTGGATTCGAGGGGGCCGGTCGTGCGAGAGCGCGATCGGCCCTTACTCGTAACCAGCGCATTGGACCGTATCGACTGTCGGCGTGCCACTTAGAAATGCCCGCTCAACCTCTGACGCACTGATGCCGATGAGACTCGCAGAGCGTCTTGGTTCCACCGTCCGAACACGAAAAGTTCCACGTGCGAGCCGAGCTCGACTCGGGACAACGGTGCCACGGCACCGGCCACGCTCCCTCCGGAGCCGTTGACAGGGATCGTTGACATGGGCATCACGAAGACTCAGCCGAGTGTGGACCTGCTCGAGGAACTGCTTCGCGAGCGCGCTCTCGAGGAGCCCGCCGGGCGCGTCGCGCTGCTCCGTCGACGCCTCCACGGCACCCTCCGCGTCACGGAGCTCTTCGCCGGAGCGGTCGCCGGCCTCGTGGTCGCGCTGGTGGTCGAGGCCGACAACCTGAGAACTGTCATCGCGATCGTGGGGTTCGCGCTCGGCTGGCGTCTGCTCGGCATCGTCTCGGGCCTCTCGGCCGACGACGACGCGCGCCCGTGGACGAGCATGGTCCCGAAGGTCAAGGTGACCGCGATCATCGCGCTCCTCTCGTCGTGGCTCGCGCTTGGCGTGCTGAGCCTTCTGAACATGCCCCACGCGGGCGCGGCGGCGCTGGCCGCCGGCGTCACCGCGCCGCTCGTCTCGCTCGCCGGACGCGGCGTCGTCCAAGCGATGGTCTTCCGCGCGACCGACCTGCGTCAGCGCACGATCATCATCGGGTCGGGGGCGGTCGCCTACACGGTCGTCGACCGGCTGAAGCTCGCTCCGCACCTGACGCTCGACATGATCGGGATGGTCGACGACGACGTCCACGTCGCGAGCTCGCCGGAGCTCGCCCGGCTCGGCGGCCTCGACCGGCTCGAGGAGATCCTCCACTCCTACGAGATCGACCGCGCGATCATCGCCTTCTCGCGCAGCAGCCACGACGACCTGCTGCGCTGCATCCGCGTCTGCTGGGACAACCGCGTAGCGATCGACATCGTTCCCCGCCTGTTCGAGTTCCTCGACGGCGCGCGCAACCTCGAGCAGGTCGGTGGCCTGCCGATGCTCTCGATCACCGTCCCCCAGCTCAGCAGAGCGGCGCGGACGACGAAGCGCGTCAGCGACGTCGTGATCTGCACGTTCGCGCTCCTCCCGCTCCTCCCGCTCCTCGCGCTCTCGGCGATCGCGATCAAGCTGACCTCCCGAGGACCGATCTTCTTCCGTCAGCCGCGGGTCGGACGCAACGGCGAGATCTTCCACATCTTCAAGTTCCGCTCGATGTACGTGGACGCCGACCAGCGCAAGCGCGAGTACCAGGACCTCAACGACGCCACCGACGGCGTGATGTTCAAGATCAAGCACGATCCCCGCGTGACGACCGTCGGCCGCATCCTGCGCCGCTTCTCGATCGACGAGCTCCCGCAGCTGATCAACGTGCTCGCCGGCGATATGAG
>JAATFK010000402.1 GCA_015655225.1 Solirubrobacterales bacterium
ACGCGCTCGTCGAGGTCCACGGGGTCGACTGGCGCGCGCGGGGCCTGGAGGGGTTCGGCAAGCCGACCGGCTACCTCGCCCGCCAGCTGCGCCGCTTCGGCGGCCTCTGGGAGCTGAACCGCACGCGCGAGCTGCCGACGCTCGACCGCGTCACCGCCTGGCTCGGCGCGCACCTGCCGGAGTCCGGCGCGGCGACGATCGTCCACGGCGACTACCGCCTCGGCAACACGATGTTCGCCCACGGCGCTCCCGCCCGGCTCGTCTCGATCTTCGACTGGGAGCTGGCGACGATCGGCGACCCGCTCGCCGACGTCGGCTACCTCGTCGCGACCTACGCGCAGCCCGGCGACACGGTCGAGGCGGGCACGATCTTCGCCCTCAGCTCCGTCACCGCTCGCGAGGGCTTCCCTTCGCGGGAGGAGCTGATCGGTCGCTACGAGGAGCGCTCCGGCCGCTCGATGCGCGACGTGCGCTGGTACACGACGCTCGCGCTCTGGAAGTCGGCGATCTTCCTCGAGGGCTCCTACAGACGGCTGCTCGCCGGCACGACCGACGACCCGTTCTTCCGCACCCTCGACACGCGCATCCCGCAGCTCGCCGAGCACGCCTGGGAGATCGCGAGCGGCAGCTGACCGGGCGGCGCCGGCAGCCGGCCGGCGCGCCAGGCGGCTGGATGTCGGTGCGGCGGAATAGCATCCGCCGCCGCATGTCCCGCCGTCATCCGCTGCCCGCTGCCCTGCTCCTGCTGCTGGCCCTCACCGTCGTCGCGCTCAGCGCCTGCGGGAGCGACCGGCTGAGCGACAACCAGCTGCGCTCCCAGGCGAGCGCGATCTGCGCCAGAACCGCCCAGGCGATCGACAACGTGCCGGTCCCGAACACGCCCGACCAGGGCGGCCGCTTCCTCCGCCGCGGGCTGCTGCAGCTCGGCCCGCAGCTGACGAGACTGAGAGCGCTCAGAGCGCCGACCGACCTCGACCCCGAGTACCAGCAGGCGCTGACGTCCGCGAACAGAGAGCTGGCCACGATCTCCACCTACGAGGAGAGAATCCGCGGCGGCGCTGACGTGATCGACACCTTCAGAGCGCTCGAAACCACGCTCACGCCGATCGTCGAGAACGAGAACCGGGCCTGGACGGACCTGGAGCTGCCGGCCTGCCTGCGGCGCTAGCCGGCCGCGATCAGCACCACGCCGCCGAGCGCGGCCGCGATCCCCAGCTCCTGGATGCGCCGCACCCGCTCGCCCAGCACGAGCCGCGCGAGCAGGACGGTCATCACCGGGTAGAGCGACGAGGCGACCGAGACGACGCTCAGCAGGCCGTGGCGCGTCGCGACCGCGTAGAGCGTGTTGGCGGCGGCGTCGAACAGGCCGACGACGACGAGCCAGCCGAAGGCCGCTCGGCCTGGCCGCCCGCGCAGCGCGCCGCCGGCGAGGAGCGGCAGCGTCACGAGCGTCACCACGGCGACGCCCGCGACCCGCGCGGACAGCACCGCCAACAGCGGGTCGCCCTCCGCTCCCGCGTGCACGCCCAGGAAGAAGCCGCCGAACCCGAGCGCCGAGATCAGCGCGAGCCCGACGCTGATCCGCGCGGTGCGCGCGTCCCCCGGGTCGCTCAGGCCCTGCTCGCGCGAGGCGAGCACGATCCCGACGATCGCGACCGCGATCCCGGCCAGCCGCAGCGCGCCCGGCGACTCGCCCTGCGCGATCGAGTAGACGACGGGCACCGCCGCACCGGTCGCCGCGATCGGCGCGACGACGCTCATCGTCCCGACCGCGAGGCCGCGGTAGAAGGCGAACAGCGCGATCGTCCCCGAGACGCCGCCCGCCGCGCCCTGCAGCAGATGGGTCGCCGACGGGCGCGTGGCGCCGCTCGCGAGGACGACGACCGCGATCGCCGCCGCGCCGACGAGCTGGGCGACGAGCATCACCCAGAGCTGGGGCAGGCGGCGCGACTGGAGCCCTCCGACGAAGTCGGAGGTGCCCCAGCAGAGCGACGAGAGAAGACCGAGCGCGACCGCGAGCACGGCCGCGCATCATCACAGGGGCGCGAACCCCCTGCCGCGCCCCCGGACCGCGCCTCAGGCGCGGCGACCGCGCCCGTAGAGCAGCTTGATCAGCCGGCCCAGCAGGCCCGTCTTGCGCGCCGTGTACGGGAACATGTGCGGGTCCTTCTTGGGCGCCAGCCGCGTCGTCAGCAGCGCCTGCTGCTGCGTGTACTTGCGGATCCCGCCGGCGCCGTGACGCGTGCCGAGACCCGACGCCTTCCAGCCGCCCATCGGCAGCTCCAGCACCGTGTAGTTGACCTGCGCGTCGTTGATGCAGACCGCGCCCGCCTCGACGCGCCGCGCGAGCGCCTCGCCGCGCTCGACGTCCTTCGTCCAGACCGACGCGGCGAGCCCGTACGGCGTGTCGTTCGCGAGCGCGAGCGCCTCCTCCGCGTCGCCGACCTTCATGATCGGCAGCGTCGGGCCGAACGTCTCCTCCGTCATGCACGTCATCGTGTGGTCGACGTCGACCAGCACGGTCGGCTCGAAGAAGCGCCCGGCGCCGGCGCGCACCTTGCCGCCGGTCAGGACGCGGGCGCCCTTCTTGACCGCGTCGTCCACGTGGGCTCTGACGATGTCGAGCTGGGGCGGGAAGGTGACCGCGCCGACCTCGACGCTGCCGGGGCCGCTCGACGGTCCCTGGCGCAGCCCGCGCACGTTCTCGGTGACTCTCGCGACGAACTCGTCGTAGACCGGCGCCTCGACGTAGACGCGCTCGACCGAGATGCAGACCTGCCCGCCGTTGTTCATCGAGTAGTAGGCGGCGGCGTTCGCGGCGCGCTCGACGTCGGCGTCGGCGAGCACGATCATCGGATCCTTGCCGCCCAGCTCGAGGCCGACCGGCGTGAGCGTCCGCGCGGCGCGCTCGGCGACCTTGCGCCCGGTTCTGGTCGAGCCCGTGAACATGATGAAGTCGACCTCGTCGATCAGCGCGGCGCCGGTCGTGCCGTCGCCCGTCGCGACCGCGAAGACGTCCTCCGGCACGCCGCACTCACGCAGCGCGCGCGCCATCAGCAGCGACGTCAGCGGCGTCACCTCGCTCGGCTTCAGCACGACCGCGTTGCCGGCCGCGAGCGCCGGGATGCAGTCCCCGAAGGAGTTCGTCAGCGGGAAGTTCCAGGGGCCGATCACGCCGACGACGCCGACCGGTCTGTAGCGGACCGTCAGCCGCTTGCCTCTGAC
>JAATFK010000491.1 GCA_015655225.1 Solirubrobacterales bacterium
GACGATCGCGGTCAGCGCGGGCCAGGAGCTGTTCTCCGGCTGCTCCGGCACCGCCTGCCAGGCGATCGACGAGAACGACGACGCGTACGCGACGACCGACGGCACGACCTGGACCGGGCCGGTCGCGATCCACGCCGACACGGGGTTCTCCGCGCCGAACGCGCTGTCCTGCGTCTCGGCGACGCTGTGCGTCGCCGGCGACGGCCTCGGCCAGGCGACGACGTACGGCCTCGCGCTGGTGCCCCCGACGACGCCGCCGGTGCTGGCGGGGACGCCGGCGGTCGGCCAGACGCTGACGGTCACCGACGCGGTCCTGGAGAACACGCAGGCGTGGTTCTCACGCAGCTGGGTGCGCTGCGAGCAGCCCGACTCGGCGTGCGTGACGATCCCCGGAGCGACGGGAGCGAGCTACACGCTGACGGCCGACGACGCCGGCTCCTACGTGGACGCGCGCGAGGACGTCGGGGTCGGACTCGACGAGGAGGGACCGCTGGTCTCCAACGTGCTCGGGCCGGTCAGCGGCGGCGCGCCCGCCGGTGGCGGCGGCGGCGGTGGCGCGCCGGTCGGGGGAGGGGGAAGCGCTCCGCCGCCCGGCGGTGTGGGCACGCCCGCCCCCGGGCCGAAGAGAACGACGACCGTGCGTGCCGTGGCGCCAAAGCTCAGCGGCACGGTCGCGACGAGCGCGAGCGGGGTCGTCACCTTCACGCTCGCCTGCTCGGGGACCGCCCGCTGCACGGGCACGGTCGCGCTGCTCGTGAAGTCCAAGTCTGTCGGCTCCGCCCACTACAAGGTCGCGGCCCACAAGAAGGCAAAGCTGAAGCTCAAGCTCACCGCGTCCGGCCGCAAGCTGCTGAAGCGCGGACACGGCAAGCTCACGGTGACGCTCAAGCTGACGCCGACGGGTGGGAAGGCGACGAGCCACCGGCTCACGCTGAGGGTGAAGGCGGCGAAGGCGAAGCGGTAGGCCTTGGGTAGCGCCACTGTGTGGCGCTACGCTTTGGCGATGGCTGTCGAGACCGCGACGATCCGGGTTACGCGCGAGACGCGCGACCTGCTCGCTGCTCAAGCGCAGGAGCGCGGCATGTCGCTGGCGGCGATGCTCGAAGCGCTCGCCCGCGAGGTCGCACGCGAAGCGGCGTTCCGCTCCGAGCGTGACGCCGCTCGCGCGGACGCCGACGACCAAGCCGCGCAGGACGACGAGCGCGCGTGGGACGCGGCGCTCGACGATGGCATCGGCTGAGCCGCGTCGCGGCGAGATCTGGCTCGTCTCTCTCCGCGCCGCTCGCAAGGGCGAGCCGGGCAAGAACCGGCCGGCGGTCGTGGTCTCGGCTGACGAGATCGTCGCGGGCGCCGAGCACGAGCTGTTCGTCGTCGTGCCGGTGTCCAGCTCGCGCGCGCCGTCGTTGCTGCGACCGCGCATCTCGCCAGAGGAAGGCATCGACGGTGAGAGCGCCGCGATCTGTCGCGGCGTGCGCGCGGTGTCGCGCCAGCGGTTGCTCCGACCAGTCGGCAAGCTGAGACCCGAGACGATGCGTGAGGTCGAGGCCGCGCTGGCCGCGATCCTCGGGCTCGACCGGCCGGCCGCTCGCGGCTGAGCGGCTGAGGCCCCGAGCCGAGCCGACGCACCGCCCGTCAGCCCACCCCCAACAGACCGGAGACCCCATGGAACTCGAGACCGCGACCGAGCAGGCGCTGCGCGTCCGCCGGCTGTACCACCAGTTGGAGGAGCGCCTCGAAGGCAGCGCGTGGTCGGCGAAGGACGACATGCTCGGCTTCGTCAACGACGTCGGCACCGTCAGCCGGCTGGTGATGGCCGCCGAGGGGCGGTGGGTCCCCGAGGGGGACGTGGCCGACCAGACCGCCGGCAAGCTCGCCGAGTGCCTCTGGTGGGTCCTCGTCCTGGCCGACCGGCTCGGCGTCGACATCGACGACGCCTACCGCTCGACGATGGACCGGATCGAGGCGCAGCTCTCCGCCAGAATCGACGAGACCGACTGAAACCGCCGAAACCACCGCGAGTCCTCCGTGAAACCGGGGGCCCTTAGCTTCCTGAGCGTTGGCTGGATCACCCGACCCCGGCCGCGAAAGGAGCGCAGGATGACTTCCGCAGTTCATGCAACCGGCCTCGTCAAGCAGTTCGGCGACCTCCGCGCCGTCGACGGCATCGACCTCGACGTGCGTCAGGGCGAGATCTTCGGCGTCCTCGGCCCCAACGGGGCCGGAAAGACGACGATGCTGAAGATGCTCGCCACCCTGCTCACGATCGACGAGGGGCGCGCGGAGATCTTCGGCGTCGACGTCGCTCGCGAGCCCCACCGCGTCCGCCAGCTGATCGGCGTCACCGGGCAGTACGCCTCGGTTGACGAGAACCTCACCGCGACCGAGAACCTCCGGCTCTTCGGTCGCCTGCAGGGGCTCTCGTCCGTCAGCTCGCGCACGACCGCCCTCGAGCTCCTCGACCAGTTCGGCCTCCAGGCGGCCGCCGACAAGCCGATCTCGCAGTTCTCCGGCGGCATGCGCCGCCGCCTCGACCTCGCCGCCAGCCTCATCACCCGGCCGCCCCTGATCTTCCTCGACGAGCCGACGACCGGTCTCGATCCCCGCACCCGCGGGCAGATGTGGGACACGATCCGCGGCCTCGTCGCCAGCGGCTGCACCGTCCTGCTGACGACGCAGTACCTGGACGAGGCCGACCAGCTCGCC
>JAATFK010000728.1 GCA_015655225.1 Solirubrobacterales bacterium
CTGCTGACGGGGATGCGCTCCTACCCGTTCCGCGACTGGAGAGCGACGCCCGGGCTGCCCGCGATTCCCGGCTGGAACGGGATCTACGACTACCAGCCGCTGCTCCCCGAGCTGCTGCAGTCCAACGGCGTCCACACCGTCTGGGTGACCGACAACCCGCTGCTGAGCGGCCCGCGCGCGAAGCCGTGGGTGCGCAACACGCGAACGCTGCCGACCCGCGCGGACCACCAGACGACGATCCGCAGCTACTTCGAGCCGCTGCAGAGAGGCACCGCGCGCGTCGAGCCCTCCGCGAGCGTGCTGGCCGAGGGACTCAAGGTGCTCGACGAGGTCAGAAGAGAGCAGCCGTTCTTCGTCGCGCTCGACGCGTTCGATCCCGACGAGCTGTGGGCCCAGCCGATCGCCTACGCGAGCGGCCCGCTCGCCGCGCGCCAGGATCTGACGACGATCATCCCGGCGGTCTACACCTACGGCCAGTACGTCGAGGTCGACGCGAACGCGGCGACGCGCGACGAGGTCCGCTCGCTCTACGCGAAGGAGCTGGCGACGGTCGACGCCGCCATCGGCCGCGTCATCAACAAGCTCCACGACGTCGGCCTCGCCGACAGCACGATGGTGATCGTGACGAGCGACTCGGGGATCGCGCTCGGCGAGCAGGGCGTCTTCGGCTACCCGACGCAGATCTACAACCGCCGCGTGTTCGAGGTCCCGTTCCTGATCCACGACCCGCAGGGGCATCGCGACGGCGACGAGAGCGACTGGTACGCCTCCTCGCACGACATCGCGCCGACCGTCCTGTCCCGCATGGGGATCACGATCCCGGGGAGAATGGCCGGCGAGGACCTCAACGTCTACCTGCGCGGAGGCGACGAGGACCACCTCCCGTCGCGGCCCTACTTCACGACCGCGCTCGACACGCAGTACATCGTCGGCGACCAGACCTATCTGCTGCGCGGGAGCGTCGTGAGATCGCACCGGGCGCTCTACTACACGAAGCACAAGGACAACCCCGAGGAGATCGAGAACAAGTCGATCAAGCGTCCGGCGGTGCTCGAGGACCTCTGGCGGGAAGCGCTCAACGCGGGCGGCGGGACGCTGCCGGACTTCGGCGCGAGCGCCGCGATCCGGCCCAACCGCGAGCGCAACGACGACCAGATCCCGCAGGACGGCACGCTCACGAACCGGGACGAGGAAGACGCGCAGAGACTGTCGAACACGGGGGCCGGCTGATGCCCTCGCTGACGCTTCGCCGCAGAGGCCGGACCCCGCGCGAGCGCGTCAACCCGCTGCCCGAGGCGCTCTACGCGCGCAAGTGGAAGATCTTCGGCGTGATGATGATCGCGTGGGCGATGTCGATGCTCGACGTCTCGATCGTCAACATCACCGTCCCGACGCTCCAGCGCAGCTTCGGCGCGAACCTCACCGCCGTCTCCTGGGTCGTCAACGCCTACAACATCGTCTTCGCCGTCCTGCTGATCGCGATGGGCAGACTGGCGGACCAGTTCGGGCGCCGTCGCCTCTTCGTGATCGGCCTCACGATCTTCACGATCGGCTCGGGCCTCTGCGCGATCTCGTGGTCGGTGACCGCGCTGATCGGCTTCCGCGTGATCCAGGGCGCCGGCGCCGGCATCCTCGCGCCGCTCGGCTTCGCGATCGCGGCGCTCGTCTTCCCGCCCGCCCAGCGCGGCCGCGGGATCGCGACGATCGCGCTCGTCGCGCTCGTCTGCAACGCGCTCGGCCCGGTGGTCGGCGGCGCGATCCTCCAGCTGCTGAACTGGCACTGGATCTTCCTCGTCAACGTGCCGTTCGGGATCATCGGCGTCGGGCTCGCCCTGCGCTGGTGGCCGGAGACGTACGACCTGACAGTCGGGAAGGGGATCGATTGGCTCGGGATGGGGCTGCTGGCGGGCGCCGTCTCGACGCTCTCCTACGCGCTCGTCGAGACGAACTCGCGCGGCTGGGGCAACCCGAGCGTCCTTTTCTTCATCCAGATCTCGATCGTGCTGACGATCGCGTTCTTCCTCTCGCAGCGCTACGGCAAGACGCCGATGCTGACGCGGGCGCTGATGGGCAACCGTCAGTTCGCCTCCGCCAACGCGGCGATGCTGCTGGTCGGGGCGGGCGCCGTCGGCTCCCTCTTCCTGCTGTCGCTCGTGTTCATCAACCTGTGGGGCTACTCGCCGCTGGAGGCCGGCCTCTGCCTGCTGCCGGTGCCGGCGTGCGGGCTCGCGACCTGGCCGCTCGTCGGTCGCGCGGCCGACAGAACGCCGCCCTACAGACTCGCGATCCCGGCGCTGCTGGTGATGGCGGTCGGGCTGCTGTGGTTCTCCTTCCTGCCGGCGACCGCCGAGGACGCCTGGGACTACGTGCGCGTGCTGCCGGGCCTGATCATGATCGGGATCGGGATGGGGACCGTCTTCCCCTCGATCAACGTCGGCGCGATGGGGGCCGTCTCGGGGCCGGAGGTCGGGCTCGCATCGGGCGTGCTGAACACCTCGCGGCAGTTCGGGACCGCGCTCGGCGTCTCGATCCTGATCGCCGTCTTCGCGGGCGCGAGCGCGTTCCAGCTCGGCTGGGTGAGAGACGACGTCCACAACGCCGGCTACCTCGCCTCCGTGCCGACGGCGTCGTGGGGCGGCCTGATCCAGCGAGACATGGCCGACTTCGCCGGCGGCGCGACGTCGCGCCTGCCGGTCGGCGAGGGCTTCGACCGCTACGTCCGCGTCAAGACTGCCGGGGCGGCCTCGAGAGGCTTCGGCTGGGCGTTCCGCGTCGCGGCGCTGATGCTGCTGCTCGGCGTCCCGCTCGCGCGCCGGATGCGCCGCACGCCGGCGATGGCCCGCGCCGCCGCGGCCGAGGCGGCCGCCGCTGCCGCCGCACCGCC
>JAATFK010000358.1 GCA_015655225.1 Solirubrobacterales bacterium
ATCACCTGCTTGTTGCCGATCACGCCGACGTCGCTGAGCTGGTTGCTGACCTCGTCGCAGGCGGCGCCGTTGGGGTCGTCGCACTCGAGCAGGACCGGCCAGCGTCTGCCGCCATAGCCGTGGACGAACGGCTCCGGGTAGGAGCCGACGACGGCGGGGACCGAGCGCGAGGCGGTCAGGTCGTGGTGGTCGAACCAGATGCGGTCGCCCGGGTAGAGCTTCGTTCTGGTCGCGCCCTTCTCTCCGCGGATCCCGTTGACGAAGAAGCGCCAGCCGCTCGTGGCGCTGGTCCCGACGCCGTCGATCGACTGGACCGAGCGGCCGGTCGGCGTCTTCGTGACCTTGAACTGGGACTGGAGCAGCTTCATCAGCGTGTCACCGGCGGGCTCGTCCTCAGCGACTCTCGCCCCGATCACCTTGGTGCCGAAGTCCTGTGAGACGAGCACGCGCGCGCCGCTGCTGCCGCTGCCGGTGCCCGACTGGTCGAGGCCGCAGCCGGCCGCCACGACGGCGAGCAGGACGACCGCGAGCATGGCGAGACCCGCGCGCAGGAGCGTGCCGGAGGAGGTGCGTGGAGAGATGGGCCACCCCTTTCCGCAGGGCGTGTTCGAGGGGACGTCGGGGGCCGTTCGTGGCCGGCGCAGGAGCGCGCGCCGGGCCGACTCGGGGCGAGGAATCGTAGCGCGCGGGCCTGCTCGGCCCCGCTGCGCCCGGCGTTAGACTGCTCCACATGACGGTGAATCTGACGCGCATCTACACCCGTCTCGGCGACGCCGGCGAGACCCACCTCGGGGACATGAGCCGCGTCCCCAAGACGCACCCGCGGATCGAGGCCTACGGCACCGTCGACGAGCTGAACGCGCACATCGGCGTCGTCCTCGCGACGACGACCCTGCCGCCCGCCTACGCCGAGTGGCTCGCGCACGTGCAGAACGACCTCTTCGACGTCGGCGCCGACATCGCCGTCCCCCACGGCGGGGACCGCAGCCGCCTGCGCGTCAGCGGCGAGCAGACCGCGTGGCTGGAGCAGCGCTGCGACGAGGTCAACGCGACGCTCGCCCCACTGCGCTCGTTCGTGATCCCCGGCGGGACGCCGGCGGCCGCGCAGCTGCACGTCTGCCGGACCGTCTGCCGGCGCGCCGAGCGGCTCGCGATCGCGTGCGGCGACGAGCTCGGCGAGGAGGTCGTGCGCTACCTCAACCGCCTCTCGGACCTGCTCTTCATCCTCAGCCGCGGCGCCAACGAGGGCGCCGAGCCGCTGTGGCAGCCGGGCGCCAACCAGGAGCCCGACGCGGGCTGACGCCGTGCGTGTTGCCTTCGTGTTGCCTGCGCGCGGGCATCGGAGCACCACGCGACGCGGCTTCTGTACAGTCGCCTTGTGATTGCTCACCGGACCATTCCCATGCGCCACGTGGCGCTCGCGATCGCCCTGATGGCCGCGTTCGCGGTCGCCGGCTGCGGCAGCAAGTCGAGTTCGACGACGACCTCGGCAAGCGCCTCGACGACGACCAGCGCGACGACGACCACCACCGCGACGACGCCGACCACCGCCACGACTCCGACGACGGCGACCGGGCCCAGCGCGGCACAGGTCGCGCAGGTCGCGAGAAAGTTCAAGAGACCGACGACGCCGCCCCATCCGGGCAAGGCGCCGGATCAGCTCGGCATCAAGGACGTCGTCAAGGGCACGGGCGAGACGCTCGCCGCCGGCGACACCGCGATCGTCAACTACAGCGGGGCGGACTGGAGCACCGGCAGAGTCTTCGACTCGTCCTGGACGCGCAACCAGCCGGCCTCGCTGAGAGTCGACCAGGGCGCCGTGATCCCGGGCTGGTGGCTGGGGATGCCGGGCATGAAGGTCGGCGGCCGGCGGATCCTCACGATCCCCGCCGCGCTCGGCTACGGCAAGCAGGGCAGCCCTCCGACGATCAAGCCGAACGAGCCGCTCTACTTCGTCGTCGACCTGCTCGGCGTGCAGAGAGCGCAGCCGGCCGGGATCCCGACGACCACGACGGCGGCGCCGGGCAACTGAGCGCAGGAGCCGGTCCGCGCGACCGGCTCAGGGCAGCGCGCGCGGGACCGGCTCGACGCCGTTCCCGCGCCCCGCGACCGCGACCGTCCGGCGGTAGGACGCGCGCAGCGTCGCGGCGTCGGCGAGGTGGTCTCTCAGGGCCTCGCCGACCGGCAGCACCGCGAAGTCGGGATGGCGGATCCAGACCGGCACGTAGTCGATCGAGCTGACGGCCGCGTGGGTGCCGGTGACGGTCACGTGCAGGAGCGCGAGCAGGCCGTCCTGCGTCGTCGCGGGACAGCAGGCGCTCGTCTCGTTCGAGAGCAGGTTGCCCTCGCCGAAGACGACGAGGCGCCCGTTCACGCGTGCGATCGGCTGCACGACGTGGACGTGCTGGCCGACGACGGCGGTGACCGCGTCGGTGCGCGTGAGCGCGTCGGCGAGGCGTCGCTGCGCTGCGGTCGGGGTCGCGACGTTCTCCTCGCCCCAGTGGAGGTTCACGATCACGACCTGCGCGCCGGCGCGGCGGGCGGCGCGCGCGTCGGCGAGGATCCGCGACGCGTGCGCGAGGTTGACGGACCAGGGGTGCGGCAGCGGGATCCCGTTCGTCATCTCGGTGTAGGCGAGGAACGCGACCTTGACGCCCTTGACGGCCAGGATCGTGGGGCGACTCCGCGCCGCGGCGGAGGGGAACGAGCCGGTGTGGCGGACGCCGGCGGCGTCGAGCGCGCGGCCGGTCGCGTCGACCCCCGCCTGGCCCTGGTCGACCGAGTGGTTCGAGGCGGTGTCGCAGACGTCCCAGCCGGTGGCGTGGATCGCGCGCGCGAGCGCCGGCGGGGTGTTGAAGACCGGGTAGCCGGAGGGCGGCGCGTCGGTCATCGGCGTCTCGACGTGGCAGAGGGCGAGGTCGGCGCCGGCGACGTAGGGCTCGACGTAGCGCAGCAGTGGCGTGAAGTCGTAGCCGTGGCCGCCGGCGAGCTGGCGGGCGCGCTCCCAGATCGGCTGGTGGATCAGCAGGTCGCCGTTCGCCTCGATCGTCAGGTGGACCGGGCGCGGGGTGGCGTCTCTGCGGTCCGCGACGGGGGTCGCTGAGGGGGGTGGCGCCGCTGCCGAGCGGGCGGAGGGAGCCGCGGCGGGTCTCCCGGCTCCTCCGCAGCCGACCAGCGCGACCGCCCCGGCGGCGAGTGCGAGGACGAGCGGGAGCGGGCGCGGGCGCTTCGCAATGGGCGCCAGCGTACGGGCTCACGAGGACGCGGAACCGGGTTGGCGCGTCGGAGCGTCCAGTGAACGTGGACGCGCCAGGGCAGCTGTGGCCGTCGCACCGGTTTCTGTCGTCCAGAAGCGCTCGCGACCCGCCGATAGACCCATCACAACCTGGGTCGGCCTCCAAACCAACGCAGCCCCGTCGTGAGGCGGGTGCGCAAAGCCACGGGACTCCACCGGAGTCAGCCGGGCTGCCGACGGTCACAATACACCGTCGAACGAGGTCGGTCCGCATGCTCGGAGGCAGTTCGATGCGTAGTTTCCTCCACCCCCGCGTCACGCGGGTCACGGCGGCCATCGCCGTCGTCGCCGCGTTCGCCGTGGTCCCGGTCGCCGCTCAGGCCGCCGACACCGACGCGACCGGCACGCTCGCCGCCGGTGCGCTCACCAACGTCGCACCAGTGATCACACCGTTCAACGCGACCCTGACCGGGGTCACGCAGACGATCCAGACCGACGTCGGCGCCTCGAGCGTGACGGACGCGACCGGCAGCGGTGCCGGCTACAGCGTCACGGTCTCGGCGACCGCCCCGACCGTCGGCGGCGTCGCCGCCGGCGCCGGTACCGGCTCGACGCTGACGCTCACCCCGACCGACGCGACCGCGGCCGCCGGCAACCCGGCGCTCGTCGGCCCCGACACCTCGGCGCCGGTGGCGCTCGGTGCGGTCGCCGCGACGATCTCGAACGCAGCCGCCGGCTCGGGCCAGGGCGAGTGGGACTACGCCGCCGGGGCGAACGACCTCTCGGTCGTCATTCCGGGCGACGCCAGCGCAGGCGCGTACAGCAGCACGCTCACGTTCACGACCGCTCCCCCGGTCGCGTAGGGCATCATGGCTCACGGTCCCAGATCGATGACCCATCTGCGTCGTCGCGCTGGGACCTCCGCGGTCCTGGCCGGGCTGACGATCGCCGCGTTCGCGGCGGCGTCGGCCTCGGCCGCGACGCCCACGGCGCCGGCTCCGGCCCCGAAGCCCGCCGGGCCGACCTTCTCGGTCACGCCGGTCGGCTCCTCCGGCGCGCTCCTGCTGCACGGGACGCCCGGTCGCGTGCTCCACGGCGCGGTGCGCGTCCACAACACGACCGGCCACACGATCACGGTCGTCCTCAGACGGGCCGACGTCCGCAACGCGTCCAACGGCAACGCCGACTACGACACGTCGAGCGGCTCCGGCACCGGCGGTTGGCTGAGACTCGCGACCACCGACGTCCGCCTGGCTCCGCGCGCGAGCCGCGACGTCGCCTTCACGGCGACCGTCCCAACGACCGCGACCGGTGCGTCGCACTACGCCGGCATCGTCGCCGTCGACGCGAAGGACCTCGCCTCGGCCGCCGGCAAGGGCGGCAAGAAGAGATCCTTCAGCTTCAACCGCGTCACCCGTCAGGCGCTGCCGTTGACGATCCGGCTTCCCGGACCGCTGACGCGCAGCCTCGCGCTGCGCTCCGCCGCGATCAACGTCCAGCCGGTCGGCGCCGGGCTGATCCTCAACCTTCTGCCGGGCGGCACCGAGCTGATCCAGAGCGCCACGATCCGGCTGCGCGTGACGCGCGGCAGCACGGTGGTGCTGCGCTCGACCGCTGGCCTCGGCCAGCTGTTCCCCGGCGAGCCGCTCGCCTACCGGATCCCCTGGAGAGGCAAGCCGACGAAGGGCAGCTACCAGGTGTCCGGCGTGATCACGCCGAGAGGCGCTGCGCCGATCTCGATCAATCAGCAGGTGACGTTCACGCCCGCGAAGGCCGCGGCGCTGAAGCAGGCGACGCCGGCGCTCCCGGGCACGGCCGCGTCGAGCAGCATGCCGATGTGGGTGTGGATCGCGCTCGCGGCCGGCGCCGCCGGACTGCTGGCGCTGCTGATCACCGTCTGGAAGCTCGCGCGCCGGCCGCTGCGGCCGGTCGCCTAGCCGTCGAGGCGCTAGAGGACCAGCAGGATGATCGCCGCGATCGCGAGCGCCGCCAGCAGGGCGGCGGCCGCGACGGCGACCACGACGCGGGGCGGCGGGCCTTCGGGCCCTGCGCGTCTCGCGCTCACTCTCGCGTCGGGTGCGGGATCGCGGTCGCGGTCGCCGCCGCGGAGCCGCTCGGAGTCGGTCGTCGGGCGCTCGACGTCGTAGGGGCCGCGGAGGCCGCCCTTCCAGCCGCTGAAGGCGATCGCGCCGCGCCGCTCGGCCTCTCTGAAGGCGTGGTAGGCGTCGGCGCCGTTCGGCTCGAGGCCCGCCTCGCGAGCGATCGTCGCGCCGCCAGCGCGACCGGTCGAGGAGGCGTCGATCAAGCGCCCCGCGGAGTCGATGATCGCCTGGACGTGCTCCTCGTTGGGCATCGCCCCAGCGTAGGGGGTCGAGCCGATCGGCTGCGGGTAGCGTGGCGACCATGGGGCCGGAACAACCGCCGACGCGCCAACGGGGAGGCGGGCTCGGGGCCGCGAAGGGCCGCGAGTCGCTCCCGTTCTTCCGGGCGGCCGCCGTCGCCTTGGTCGTGAACGTGATCCTGATCGTCGCCGGCGGGGACACCGCCGACACGGTCGGCGCGGCGTTCCTGGTCGCGGCGGTCGTCCTGCTGGCGTGCGGCGCGTACGTGCGCTGGAGTACGCGGCCGTAGGTCCCGCACCATGGACCCGTGGTGGCGATCGATCGGCGCGTGGCAGACGCGGGTCGCGGTCTACGCGATCTGCGCGGTCTTCTTCGGCGTCAAGGCGATCGTCGATCCCTACGTGATCGCGGCGGTCCTCGCCGTGATCTGGGCGGTGATGGTCGTGCTGACCTTCGCGACCCGCAACCGGCTCCGGCGGCGTCGATGACGGTCGAGCGCGTCAGACGCAACCGTTGGATCTAGGCGCTGCTTCAGGGGAGCGGTGCCGAGAAGAACACGCTCAGCCAGCGCCGCCACCGCGAGCGCGGCCTGGCGTCCACGTCCACGACGCGCGCGCCCCAAGCGGTGCGTACGGCAACGTAGGCGCGCTTCACACGGGCGAGCATGCGCGGAGCTTGCCCCGGAACGACGAAACCCCCGCGTCAACGGGGGCTTCGGGAGTACCGCTACCGGGATTCGAACCCGGGTCTCCGCCGTGAGAGGGCGGCGTCCTAGTCCCCTAGACGATAGCGGCAAGGGGTCGTGAGCGTAGCAAAGGGCCCCCGGCAGCGCGGTGCCCCGCGAACGCCGGCGAGGCGGGCTACGACGCGCCGTCGCGCGCGCGGGATCTGTATCGTCACGGGACGCTTGCGGCTGTGGCGGAATTGGTATACGCGCATGGTTCAGGTCCGTGTCCTGGAAACGGGGTGAAGGTTCAAGTCCTTTCAGCTGCACCTGTCGAGAAGCCCCGTCCCCACGGGGCTTTTCGCGTTTC
>JAATFK010000615.1 GCA_015655225.1 Solirubrobacterales bacterium
CCGACCTGATGCCGGCCGACCTGACCGGCACGACGGTGTGGCGTCCGGACCAGGGCAAGTTCGAGTTCCTCTCCGGCCCCATCTTCCATTCGCTGGTGCTGGTCGACGAGATCAACCGCGCGCCCCCGAAGGTGCAGTCCGCGCTGCTGGAGGCGATGGCCGAGCGGCAGGTGACGGCGGGCGCCAGCACCTATCCCCTGCCCGACCCCTTCATGGTGGTCGCGACGCAGAACCCGATCGAGCACGAGGGCACCTTCCCGCTGCCCGAGGCGCAGCTCGACCGCTTCCTGATGCACGTCGTGGTCGGCTTGCCGGACGCCGCGTCCGAGCGGCTGATCCTCGACCTCGTGGAGCGCGAGACGGCGGGCCACGACCAGGCGATGCCGCTGAAGCTCTCGGGCGAGGAGGTGCGCGCCGCCCGTCGTGACGTCGCGAACGTCTATCTCGCGCCCGCGCTGAAGGACTACATAGTCCGCCTGGTCTCGGCGACGCGCGACGCCGACACCGTGCCGGAGGTCCGCCGGGCGATCGAGTATCCGGTGTCGCCGCGCGGAACGCTGTCGCTGGCGGCGGCGTCGAAGGCGCGCGCCTATCTCGAGGGCCGCGACCACGTCACCCCCGACGACGTCGCGGATCTCGCGGCCGACACGCTCGCCCACCGGCTCGTCCTGACATGGCGGGCGGCCGCCGACGGCCGGACGGCGCGCGACCTCGTCGCCCCGCTGCTGGACGCGGTGCGGCCGCTGTAGCGCGAGGCCCCGCGCGATGACCGTTCTCCAGACCACGCTCCGGAAGCGAGTTTCTTCCTTCACCTCTCCCCGGTGGGGAGAGGTCGGCGCGAAGCGCCGGGTGAGGGGGAGCAGCCCTTTCCGGAGAGGACGAGGCCCCCTCACCCGCCGCAGCTTGCGCGACGTCGACCTCTCCCCGCTGGGGAGAGGTAAAGAGCAACGCCACGCCCGGCGGCGGGGCGCATCCTGATGGACGGAGCGCTCGTTCCCGGCGTCGATCTGGACGCCACCGCGCTCCTGGGGCTGAAGCACCTCACCGGGCGCGGCGCGCCGTCGGGGGCGCGCAGGCTGGCGGCCCGGCCTGGCGGCATCGTCACGCGCCGCCGCGGCCGCGGCAGCGAGATCGACGACGTCAGGCCCTGGGTCGACGGCGACGACATCCGCCATGTCGACCGCAACGCCACCGCCCGCACCGGCGTGCTGCACGCCCGCACCTTTCGCGACGAGCGCGAGCGCGCCGTGCTGCTGGTCGCGGATTTCCGCCCCGCGATGCTGTTCGGCACCCGCCGCGCCTTCCGCTCTGTGGCGGCGGCGGAAGCGCTCGCCATGGTCGGCTGGCGGGCCACGGCGGAGGGCGGACGCATCGGGCTGCTGACCGTCGGGACGGGCGAGCCGTCCTTCGTGCGGCCCAAGGGCGGCGAGCGGGCGATGAGCGCGATCGTCGGCGTGATGGCGCGCGCCCACGGGGACGCGCTCGCCGGCGCCGACAGAGCCGACCCGCCTCTGGCGGACTCTCTCGAGACCGCAGTCGGCGCCCTGCCCCGAAGCGGCCATCTGATCCTCGCGAGCGGGCTCGACGAGCCGGGCCTGCGCTTCGACGAGGTGATCAAGGCGGCGGCGACGCGGGTCGCGATCACCGTGCTGCTGGTCGCCGACGCCTTCGAGCGCGACGCCCCGCGCGGCGCCTACGCCTTCCTGTCGCGCGACGGGCGGCGTGGCTGGCTGTCCGGCCGCAAGGGTGGCGAGGCGCACGCCGACCACCGCCGCGAGAGGCTGGCGGGCCTCGGCGTCGGCGCGATCGAGATCGACGCGGCCGCCGGCCCCGAGCGCGTCGCGCCGCTGCTGGAGCGTCTCGATGCAACAAGATGATCCGCTGGCCGGCCTGAGGGCCTTGCATCTGCCGCCGCAGTCCGTGTCGGTCTGGGCGGATTTCGGCGTGGCCGCCGCCGCCGGCCTGGGGCTCGCGCTGATCGTCGCGCTGGCGCTGCGCGCCCTGCTCCGCCCGCGGCCCTCGCTCGCCGCCGCCGCACGCGCGGAGTTCGAGCGCGCCAGGCCCCTTCCGGCGCCGGAGCGCCGCGCCGCGCAGGCGGCGATCCTTCGGCGCGTGGTGCGCTCCAAGGCCGGCGACGAGGCCGCGCGCGCGACGGGCGCCGACTGGGCCGCCGCCCTCGACCGCGTGTTCGGAACCGACCTGTTCACCGCCCGCTCCGGCCACGTGTTCGCCGACGGCCTCTACGCCCGCCCGCCGGCGGAAGACCCGGAGCTCGACCGCGAGCTCTCCGTCCTGTTCACGAAGCTCGGGCGCTAGGCGATGTGGCAGTTCTCGCTTCCCTGGGCGTTCCTGCTGCTGCCTCTGCCGTTTCTCGTGGCGCGGCTGCTGCCGGCCGACGGGCGCGTCGGCGGGGCGCTGAAGGTGCCGGGCACGGTCGCGGCGTCGCATGGGCAGGCGGACCCGTCCTCGGTCGCGACAGGCGGCGGGCGGCTGGTGGCGTGGCTCGCCTGGATCGCGCTGGTGACGGCGCTCGCCGGCCCCCGAATCGTGCTGCCGGCGCAGGCGCTGCCGACGACGGGCCGCGACCTGATGGTGGCGCTCGACCTCTCCGGCAGCATGGAGCGGACGGATTTCGCGCTCGACGGCAAGCAGGCGCGGCGGCTCGACGTCGTGAAGACCCTGGGCGCAAGGTTCATCCGCGGACGGGCCGGCGACCGCGTCGGGCTGATCGCCTTCGCCGACCAGACCTATGTCGTCTCGCCGCCGAGCTACGACACGGAAGCCGTCGCCCACTCGCTCGACGGCTTCGCGATCGGCCTCGTCGGCCGCTC
>JAATFK010000158.1 GCA_015655225.1 Solirubrobacterales bacterium
GATCGGCGAGACCGGCCTCGACTTCTTCCGCGACACGACCCCGCGGGAGGACCAGGAGCGCGCGTTCGCGGCGCAGATCGGGCTCGCGAAGGAGACCGGCAAGCCGCTGATCATCCACACCCGCGCGGCCGACGACGACACGCTCCAGATGCTCGGCGGCCAGGCCGAGGGCGTGCGCGTGATCATGCACTGCTTCTCGATGCCCCGCCGGCTCGACGCGTGCATCGAGCGCGGCTACTGGATCTCCTTCGCCGGCAACGTCACCTACCCGGCCAACGCCGACCTGCGCGCCGCCGCCGCGCGCGTGCCGGAGGACAAGCTGCTGGTCGAGACCGACGCGCCGTACCTGACGCCGCAGTCGCTGCGCAAGGAGCGCAACGTGCCGGCGAACGTCGTCCTCACGGCCGAGGTGGTCGCCGGCGAGCGGGGCGTCTCCTACGAGGAGCTCGAGCAGCAGATCGAGCGCAACGCGGCAGCGCTCTTCGGCTGGTGACCGCGCGACCCTTCGGCCTGCGGCCTCGGGTCGCGCCGCAAGAACTCGCCCTGGGGGCTCGTTCTTGCCCGTGAACGAGCCAGTCCAGCCCAGCCTGCGCCGCCTGCGCGCGTTCGATGTGCGGCCCAACCGCGAGCTGGGGCAGAACTTCCTGATCGACTCGAACATCCTCGACGTGATCGGCCGCGCCGCCGAGCTGGCGCCCGGCGACGTGGTGCTGGAGATCGGCGGCGGCCTCGGCGTCCTCTCCGAGCACCTCGCGGAGCGCACCGCGCACACGCACGTGATCGAGCTGGACCTCGGGCTGGAGGCGCCGCTGCGCGACGCGCTCGACCCGCATCCGAACACGACGCTGCACCTCGGCGACGCGATGACGCTCGACCTCACGGCGCTGCACCCGCCGCCGACGAAGGTCGTCGCGAACCTCCCCTACGGGATCGCGGCGGGGGCGATCCTCAGGACGATCGAGGAGCTGCCGCTCGTCACCCGCTGGGTCGCGATGGTGCAGAAGGAGGTCGGCGAGCGACTGGCCGCGAAGGCGGGCAGCGACGCCTACGGGATCCCGTCCGTGATCGCGCAGCTGGCCTGCGACGTGCGCGTCCTGCGGCCGGTCTCGCGGCGCGTCTTCCACCCGGTCCCGAACGTCGACTCGGTGCTCGTCGGGCTGGAGCGGACGGGGCCGGCGGCGCCGGCCGCGCTGCGCGCCTTCGTCCAGGCGGCGTTCGCGCACCGCCGCAAGGCGCTCGCGCGCTCGCTCTCGCTCGCCTGGAACCCGGACCCGAGCCAGCCGGCGGTGCGCGGCGGCGGCGACGTCCGCGAGCGCGTCCGCGAGGCGCTCGAAGCGCTCGACCTGCGCGCCGACGTGCGCGCCGAGAAGCTCACGCCGGAGCAGCTGCGCGCGCTGTGGGAGCGGCTGCGGTGACGGTGCCCGCGACGACGCTGCGGGCGCTCGCGCCCGGCAAGGTCAACCTCTGCCTGTTCCTCGGGGAGACGCGCGCGGACGGCCTGCACGAGCTGGTCTCGCTCGTCGAGCCGGTCTCGCTTGCCGACGAGCTGACGCTGACGACGCTCGCGGCGCCCGGCGGGTCCGCGCCGGACGAGGTCGTCTGCGCCGCCGTCCCCGGCCCCAACCTCGCCGGGGACGCACTCGCCGCCTACCGCTCCGCGAGCGGCTGGGACGGCCCGCCGTGGCGCCTGGAGATCGTCAAGCGGGTCCCGATCGCCGCCGGCATGGGCGGCGGCTCGGGCGACGCGGCCGCCGCCCTGCGGCTCGCCGCCCACGCCGCCGGGCACCCCGGCGACCCGGCGCTGGCGGCGCTCGCCCCGGCCCTCGGCGCCGACGTCCCCGGCCAGATCTCGCCCGCGCTGGCGCTCGTCGCGGGCGCCGGGGAGGAGGTCGTCGCGGCGCCCGCCCGGGGCCCCCACGCGCTGCTCGTGCTGCCCTCCCACGAGCGCCTCTCGACGCCCGACGTCTTCCGCGAGGCCGACCGCCTCGGCTCGCCGCGCGGCCCCGCCGAGCTGGCCGAGCTGCGCGCCTGGCTGATCTCCGCGCTGCGCGCCGGCGAGGCGCTCCCGCCCGACCTGATCGTCAACGACCTGGAGCCGGCGGCGCGCTCGCTCTGCCCCTCGATCGACGACGCGCTCGCCGCCGCCCGCGCGGCCGGCGCCGACCAGGCGCTCGTGAGCGGCTCCGGCCCGACCGTGTTCGGGATCTTCTGGGGTGGGGAGGAGGCCGTGGCAGCCGCCGAGGCAGCCGCCGCCGCGCTGCGCGACCGCTACCCGGGCGCGACCGCCGTCCACCCGGTCGACGCCGAGTTCGCGGCGGTGCGGCCGGAGCCGGGCGGCGCGGGGCCGTGAGAGCGTTCCCGATCGCGTGTGCCGTCGTCGTGCTGGCGGCGACGGCTGGGCTGTGGCGGCGCGCGAGCCGCGAGCAGCGCGCGATCGGATTGGTGGTGGCGCTCGGCTTCGCCGTCTACGGCAGCGGGCTGGTCCACCCGCCGAGCCTGGAGCACCTGATCGAGGACGTCGGGACGACGCTCGGCAGCTGGACCTACCTGCTCGTCGGCGTGCTCGCGTTCCTCGAGACGGGCGCGTTCGTGGGGCTCGTCGCGCCGGGCGAGCTGACCGTCATCCTCGGCGGCGTCGTCGCCGGCCAGGGGAGAATCTCGATCGTCGTGCTGATCGCGCTCGTGTGGGCGTGCGCCGTCGCCGGCGACCTCACGACGTACCTGCTCGGCCGCCGCCTGGGGCGCGAGTTCCTGCTGCGCCACGGGCCGAGAGTCAAGATCACCGAGGCGCGGCTCGAACAGGTCGAGGACTTCTTCGCCCGCCGTGGCAGCGCGACGATCCTGATCGGCCGCTTCATCGGCCTCGTGCGGGCGCTCGCGCCGTTCGTCGCCGGCACCGCGCGGCTGCCGCTGCGCCGCTTCCTGCCGGTCGACGTGCTCGCGGCGGGCGCCTGGAGCGCGGGCTTCTGCCTGCTCGGCTACGTCTTCTGGGCGAGCTTCCACGACGTCGTGACGATCGTCAGACAGGGCTCGTTCGCGGTCGGCGCCGTGGTCGTCGTGGTCGCCGGCGCGCTGCTCGCCCGGCGGGAGCTGCGCGACCCGGAGCGGCGCGCGGCGGTCGAGCCCTACCGCGCGCCGGCGGCGCTGCTCGCGCTCGCGCTGCTCGGCGCGGCCGCCTTCGGCCTGCTCGTCGGCGACGCCGCCGCTGGGCGCGTGCCGGGCGCCGACCGCTGGGCGCACCACGCGGCGGTCGAGCTCGACACGGGCGCGGGCGTCGCGGTCGCGAAGGCGATCGCGGCGCTCGGCGACACCGCCGTCGTCGTCCCGCTGATCGCGCTGGCGGTCGGCTGGCTGCTGCTCGTCCGGCGGCGGCTCGTGGCGGCGCTGACGCTCGGCGTCGGCGCGACGGTCGCGTTCCTCGCCAGCCCGCTCGTGAAGGGGATCGTCGCCCGTCCCCGGCCGGAGGACCCGCTCGTCGCCTCGGCGGGCGAGAGCTTCCCCTCCGGCCACGCCGTGCACGCGGTCGCCTACGTCGCGGTGGCGCTGCTGCTCGCGCGCGAGCTGCCGTCGACGGCGTCGGCGGGGCGGCGGATCGCGCTCGTCGGGGCGGGCGTCGCGGTCGCGCTGCTGATCGGGCTGACGCGGATCTACCTGCGCGCGCACTGGCTCACCGACGTGGTAGCCGGCTGGGGGCTGGCGGCGGCGATCTTCTGCCTCTGCGGGCTCGTCGCGCTGGTTGTCCCGCATCTGCGCGACAATGAGGCGTACTGATGAGCAACACCGCGATCACCGAGCTCGTGGCGGCCTGCGCCGGCGTCGTCGGCCTGGCGGCCTTCGTCGCCCTCGTCGCCGTCCCGGTGATGACGTCCTACCAGCGCGTCTGGGAGCGGCTCGTCGCGGGCGTGCTGTCGCTCTACGTGCTCGCGGCCTTGATGGGCATCGGGGTCCTGGCCGGCGCCGCGGTCATCTACTACTGGCCCCAGCTCTTCTGACGATGGCCTCCCGTGCGCGCGGTGAGAGCAGCTCGGGACCCGACCTCGGCGCGCTCGAGGCGATCACCGAGGCCGTGGCGGCGGGCGCCGGCCTGCCCGAGATCGTGCGCGCCGCCTCGCGCGCGCTCGACGCGAGCCTCGCGCTTATCGACCGCACGAGCGTCGTGCTGGCGGTCGCGGCCCGCTCGCCGGCGGAGGAGCGCGCGCTGCTGCGCAGCGCCGAGGGCGTCGAGAGCGTCGAGCTGCGAGTCGCCGACGTGATCGTCGGGCAGCTGCGGATGCGCGGCCGCGAGGACGATCCGGACACCTCGCTGCTGCGGCTCGTGACGACGCTGATCGCCTCCGAGGTGGAGCGCGTGCGCGGGCCCGAGCGCGCCTCCGAGGAGGCCGCCGCCTCGTTCCTCCACGCCCTGCTGGCGCGCGAGATCACGAACCGCGA
>JAATFK010000410.1 GCA_015655225.1 Solirubrobacterales bacterium
ACCACCTTGCGTTCGGTCTGCTCGCGACGCTCTTGCTGCGTGCGGCGAGCGGGAGGCTGATCGGGCATCAGGACTGTTCGGGCATCGGGTCGCGAAGCATATGGTCCGCCGGCCCGATCAGCCCGGGAGGAACGATCGGCTACGATACTTGCGTGTCAGTCATCAAGTATCCGAGAGGTGGCCCTGTGTCGCGCACTCCACTCGTCCTTGTCCACGGCAATCCCGAGTCAGCGGTCATCTGGGGACCGCTCATCGGGGAGCTCGATCGGGCCGACGCGGTCGTCCTGTCCCCGCCCGGATTCGGCGTCCCCGCGCCCCGCGGCTTCGACTCGTCGACGACCACGTATCGAGACTGGCTGGCGTCTCAGCTGGAGCTGTTCCGCGCTCCGGTCGACCTGGTCGGCCACGACTGGGGCGGAATCCACGTCGCGGCGCTGGCGATGAGCCGTCCGGATCTGATCCGCAGCTGGGCCTCCGATGCACTCGGTGTGTTCGCGCCCGACTACGTCTGGCATCCGCTGGCGCAGGTGTGGCAGCAGGAGGGCCCAGGGGAAGCCTCGGTACGGGAGCTGTGGGGAGGCGACCTGGAGCAGCGACTCGCGGTCACGTCGGCCCTCGGAATGACGGGGCGCATGGCGGAGCGGGTCGCGGCAGGCATGGATCCCGCGATGGGCAGTGCCGTCCTCAAGCTGTTGCGGTCGGCACGACAGCCGGCGATGGCCGAGGCGGGACAGCTCCTGCCGAGCGCCGCACAACGCCCGGGCCTCGCGCTCATCGCCGTCGACGACTTCGAGCGAGCCAGCGGGACGTTGGCGCAGCATGAGTGGGCAGCGCAGCGATCGGGCGCGAAGATGGCGCATCTGGCGGGCGTGGGCCACTGGTGGCCGGAGGAGACGCCCGCACCGGTCGCTGAGGCCCTGACGAGCTTCTGGGCGGAGCTGCCGGATCCCGCAGGGGCCCCTGCGCCGATCGCGCCGGGCCCCGTGTCCAACGAGATGGGCAGCGGAACCAGCTGACCGGAGACGTCGAGCTGCTCACCGGGCCGCGAGCCAGCCGGCCTGCGCGAGGTGCTTCGGGCTGCTGGCGTCGGCGGGAGCTGAGGATCACGGGAGCCGCCGCGGCGTGATGCCGCGGCTCGACTCAGCGGTCGCTGGGGGAGGTGGCATGCGACTCGATCTGCGCAATCACGGCGTCGAGCGCTGTCTGCAGCGGTTGGAGGGTCTGGGTGATGTGGGAGAGCAGGAGCCCACCCTGGAGCGCCGCGAGCAGCGCGATGGCGAGTTCGCCGGTGTCGGTGTCCGTTCGCAGTTCGCCGTTTTGGCGGATGCGGTCGAGGCTCTGGGTGATGGCGTCGCGCCAGTGATGGAACTCCTCGGCGGCGAGATCACGGCCGGAGGGGTCCGTCTCGGCGAGCTCGCTGCCGAGCGTCCCGAGGGGGCAGCCGCCCAGGGCCTGGTCCTGGCCGGCGACGAGCTGATCCCGCCAGCGGCGGAGGTCGTCGAGGCTGTCGATGTCCGCCGCCTGTTGACCGGCGAGCATGCGGGCCCCCTGGTACTCGACCACGGCCCGCACGAGCTCCTGCTTGTCGGCGAAGTAGTGGTAGAGCTGGGAGGCGCTGACGCCGGTCGCGTCGCGAACGTGCTGAATGGTCGTCGCGGCGGCTCCTTGCCGGTGGATCAGCTCGGCGGCGGCTTCGAGGATCCGCTGTCGCGTGCGCTCGCCCCGGGAGGTCGGCGCTACGCGGGTGCGTGGCGCGGTCTGGATCTCTGGCTCGGGCATCTCCAGTCAGCGTAGCTTGATCGGCACCTGGTTGGAATGCGCGTTCCAGTTACTGTTAGAGTGGATCGCGCATTCCACTCTGGCGGACGGCGAAAGGGACATCTGATGGAGTTGACGGACAAGCGCGCGCTGGTCACAGGCGCGACCTCTGGCATCGGCAGCGCGACCGCGCGGTCGCTGGCGGCGCGGGGCGCCTCGGTGGTCCTCACCGGTCGCGATCGGCCGCTGGGCGAACAGCTCGTCGCGGAGATCCAGCGCTCAGGTGGCGACGCACGCTTCGTCGCCGCAGACCTGGCCCAGCTTCAGGACGTCACCCGGCTGGCAGACGACGCTGGCGTCGTCGACGTCCTGGTCAACTGCGCGGGCTTCTACGCCGTGGCGCCGACCAGCGAGATCGACTCCGCGACGTTCGACCGGCACTTCGCGATCAACGTCAAGGCGCCGTTCTTCCTCGTCGGGGCACTGGCCCCGAGAATGGCTGCTCGCGGCGGCTGCGTGATCATCAACGTGTCCACGATGGTCGCGAGCTTCGGCCAGCCCGGCATGTCGGCCTACGGCGCTTCCCGAGCTGCCGTCGAGCTGCTCACCAAGGCGTGGGCAGCCGAATATGGCCCGACCGGGGTCCGGGTCAATGCGGTCGCGCCCGGCCCGACCCACACACCGGCGATGGAGCCGATGATGGCGATGGCCGACGAGCTGATCAAGGCGATCCCGCTCGGGCGCGTCGCGGAGACGCACGAGGTCTCCGACGTCATCACGTTCCTCGCCACTCCCGCCGCTGGCTACATCAACGGCGCCACCCTCCACGTCGACGGCGGCCGCACGGCCGTCTGAACGGAGCAGACATGATCCTCATCACGACCCCGGGCAAGGTCGGTCGCGAGGCCGCGCGCCTGCTCGGCGAGACCGACACGCCCGTTCGGCTCCTCGCGCGCGATCCCGGCAAGGTCGCGGAGCTGGCCGCCCAGGGCGTCGAGGTCGTCGCCGCAGACCTCGACGACGAGGCCAGCATCCGCGCCGCGATGCGCGGCGTCTCAGAGGTGATCCTCGTCAGTCCCGCGATTCCCGAGCAGGAGCTTCGTGTCGTCGCCGCGTCCAGTGACGCGCACGTGGAGCACGTCGTGAAGATCACCAGCAAG
>JAATFK010000464.1 GCA_015655225.1 Solirubrobacterales bacterium
ATCGCGGAGGAGACGTTGTGGGTCTCCTCGAAGGCCTGGCGCAGCGCCTCGATCTCGGTCAGCTCGTACTGCCGGTGGCCGCCCTGGGTGCGTCCCGGCGAGGGATAGCCGAAGCGGCGCTCCCAGCTGCGCAGCGTGTTGGGGCTGACGCCGAGCATCACGGCCGCCGCATTCGTTCGAATCCCGCTCATGGGGCGGGTTATCTCCAATTGCACAACTTTCGGCAACCTTCGCAACGAAACGTGCACGGCGAAGCGGCGCGCTGCGCGCTTCCTTCGCTGGCGGGCTCGGCCGGGGCCGAACCCGGGGCGAGCGCGCGACGAGACGTGCGCGTGGCCCGTCGGCCACGCGCACGTCCCGCTGAGCTTGGTCAGTCCCTCAGCGCGATTCGTCGAACACGAGCAGCGCCGCGCGGGGCGGGCCGCACGAGCCGACGCGGAGTGGCATCCGCACGCCGAAGACGTTCGCCGGGCGCACGGTGACGCGGCGCGGCTCGTCCTCGCCGCGAGCGGCCCACATGATCGCGGCGGCGAGGCTCTCGGGCCCGCTCGCCTCCGCGTCCGCGGGGCTCAGCAGCTCCATCACGGGGCGGTTGACCACGTCGGTCTCCGCCACCGCCAGCAGCCGCTCGCTCGTCGCCGAGAGCGCACACACGGAGAGCGAGCCGTCGACGATCAGGAACGCCTCGTTCGCCTTCGGCACCGCGTCCGCGCGGGCCTCCAGCAGCAGGCCGAGGCCGCACTCGCCACAGACGCGCGCCGGCGGCGCCGGCGTCTCGTTGTTCTCGGGCGGAGCGCCGCAATGGCCGCAGAACCACTGGGAGGGACTGGCCGACTCAGCGGTCGACGGGACGAGCCGCAACGCGCTTCCCGCTCGATCGTGGGAGCCAGTCATCGGTGAGGGCCTCCTTGCCTGGTGTTCGTGGTGGTCATCATGCTCCGTCCGCTGCCATCCGTGGAGCGGTCGGGGCCTGGGCCGAAGCCGCGGCGACCCGGTGGGTCGCCAGCTCCATCAAGTGCCGGGCGGCCTCGCCCGGTGTGCTGGGAAGGATCGTAGCGCCAGTCGTGCGCACGCGGGCGCGCTGCGCGCCGCGGCGGAAGACGGCGACCGGCAGGGGCCCAGTGGCGAGCCGCACGGCGTAGGCCCAGCGGGCGACGGCGTCGTCGGGCTGCGCCGAGCCGGCGATCACGACGGCGTCGGGCCGGTGGGTGGCGAGCACCTCGGACATGTTGGCGACGCCGCGGACCGAGAGGCCGAGCACGGTCGCGCCGGAGCGCGTCGCCAGCAGCTCGAGCGCGCGGACGTAGGCGGCGTCAGGATCGAGGTCGTCGCGCGAGGCGTCGCCCAGCACGATTCTGACCTCCTGCATCGAGGGCGAGACGAGCCGCTGCGCACGGCGCAGCCAGCCGTTGCCCCAGCGGGCCGCGAACGCCCATTGGACGGAGTCCGTGCCGTGGCGGCGAGCGACCTCGTCGAGCGCGGTCAGCAGCACCTCCTGCACGGCGCGGTCGAGCGAGCGCAGCGCGAGCGCGCCCTCGACGGCGGCGTCGGCGCGGGCGCCGTCGAAGGCGTTGAGGGCGCCGACGAGCGCGTTCGTGTCGGCGCCGAGACCTTCACGCGCGCGGGAGACAGCGGAGGAGATCGAGAGGCCGTCGAGCAGCGCGTCGCGCAGGGCGGCGATCTCCCCGTGCGTGTAGAGGCGGTGACGACCGGGCGAACGCTGCGGTCGCGGGAAGCCGAAACGGCGCTCCCACGCGCGCAGCGTGTTCGGGCTCACGTTCAGGAGCGAGGCCGCCTCGCTGGTCTTCAGGTACCGCATCACCTAGCACGGTCGGTCTTTTGGACCGATCAGGTGAGACCCTCCCGCAAGATTGCACAGGTTTTGGCCCCCAAACGATGCAAAAGCTCCATCCGCGGGGTACCCTTGAGCGGTCAAGGCAGCGGGCCGGTCGCCAAACGACGGCGCTTCGGGGCCCAGTTCAGCGCCGATCTAAGGAGGTCGAACATGTTCTGGAAGAGCAAGTAGTCACCAGCGCGCCTCACCGCGCGTTCGCAATGGTCCTCTAGGACCGTTACCTTCCGTCCATGCGTCAGTCGCGCGCGTGGACCAGAGGAGATGGTGTCGCGGCGATCTCCTCGGCCGGAGTCTTGGCCTGCCTCGTGTGGGCTGCGCTCGTGATCGACACCGGCCGCTTGTCGTGGCTGTTCGGAGTGCTCGCCCTCGGTGTGATCGGCGCTGACGTCTTTGGCGCCAACACCGAGGCGCAGCACGTCCACATCTCCGCCGCCGTCCTCGGCACGATCGTCGTGATCGCGTTCTTCGGGCCGGCGTGGGCGTTCATCGCCGCGATCCTCTCCGAGCTGATCATGGCGGTGATCGAGCGCCGCCAGCCGGCGCGCCTCGCGCTCAACCTCTTCGGGATCGGCGCTCCCGTGCTGCTGGCGGGCACCGTCTTCGACGCCCTCAAGGGCTCCGAGGGGTCGATCGGCTTCTACGCCGCGCTCGCGCTCGCGGCGGTCGTGCTGCTGGTCGGCAACCTGCTGATCGTCGCGTGGCTCAGCTCGCTGCTCGACGGCGACTCGTTCTTCGCGACCGTCCTCGGCGCCTCACGCATGCTGCTCGTGACGCTCGCGATCAACGTGCCGCTCGCCCTCGCGGCGACCGGGCTCTGCATCCAGCTCGGGATCGGCGGCACCGCCTTCGCCGCCTTCACGCTGATCGCGTTCAGCTACATGGCGAACCTCGTGTCGACCGCGCGGCACCGCAGCCGCCAGTACGCCTCGCTCTCATGG
>JAATFK010000688.1 GCA_015655225.1 Solirubrobacterales bacterium
AGCGCCGAGGGCGTCGAGAGCGTCGAGCTGCGGGTCGCCGACGTGATCGTCGGGCAGCTGCGGATGCGCGGTCGCGAGGACGATCCCGACACGTCGCTGCTGCGGCTCGTGACGACGCTGGTCGCCTCCGAGGTGGAGCGGGTGCGCGGGCCGGAGCGCGCCTCCGAGGAGGCCGCCGCCTCGTTCCTCCACGCCCTGCTGGCGCGCGAGATCACGAGCCGCGAGGAGATCGTCGCGCGGGGCCGCGAGCTGGGAACGCAGCTGGAGCGGGGCGGCAGCGTGATCGTCGTGCGCGCCCACCCGCGGACGCCGACGGAGGACGACTGGCGCGCCCGCCTGCTGGCGCTCGCCGAGCGCGGCGCGCGCTCGATCGCGCCCGGCTCGATCGCCGCCGCCGCGCGCGGCTCCGACGGCGAGGAGGTCGTCGTGCTCGTATCCGACCCCGAGGGCGACGCCGGCAGACGCGTCGCCGCCACGGTCCTGCGCGAGCTGGAGTCGAACCTCAGCGGCTTCGCGTTCGCGGTCGGCCGCAGCCGCGTCGCGCGCGAGCCGGGCGACCTGCCCCGGGCCGGCAACGAGGCGCTGCTGGCCGCGAACGTCGTCGAGGGCGACGACGACGAGGCGCTGCTCGCCTACGACGACACCGGCACCTACCAGCTGCTGCTGCCGCACATGAGCGACCCGGCCGAGCTGCGCCGCTTCTACGACGAGACCGTCAGCAAGATCGTCGCCTACGACGAGCAGTACGAGACCTCGGACCTGGTCGGGACGCTCGAGACGTTCCTCGAGTGCGACGGCAACGTGAACGCGACCGCCGCCCGCCTGATCACCCATCGCCACACGGTCCGCTACCGCTTCGAGCGGGTGCGGGAGATCACGGGCCTCGACGTCTCCTCGACGGACGGCCGCGAGAAGCTCTCGTTCGGCCTCAAGGCGATGCGCGTCCTCGGCATCGCGGCCCCGCGCGGGCCGGCGACCGAGCGTGGCGTCGAGGCCGGTCGCGTGCGTCGCGACCAGGTCGATCGCAAGCGCTGACGATTCAGCTCCGCCCCGGCCGGGAAAGGATCCGCCCATGGGGGGTGGTTCGTGACGATGCGTCATGTTCTAGCTCCATAATTTGGAAATTCGTTGCAAGATCGATGCGCGTCGCCGGATCGATGCATAGGATGGCGACATAGTGATTGGAATCATCTCTGGCTCCGGGACGTACGCGCTTCCCGACTTCCTCGATCCGAGGCCCGAGGCGGTCGCGACCCCGTGGGGCGACGTGACGCTCACGCGGGGCGTGCTGGCGGGCGCCGAGGCGCTCCACGTCACGCGCCACGGCCCCGGCCACGCGCGCCTCTCCAACCACGTCGCGTTCCGCGCCAACGTCTTCGCGCTCGCCTCAGCCGGCGTCAGCTGCGTGATCGGCTGCACCGCCTGCGGCGCCGTCGATCCCGAGATCGCGCTCGGCAGCCTGATCGTCTTCGACGACCTGCACTTCCTCGCCAACCGGCTGCCGAGCGGCGAGATCTGCAGCTTCTTCACCGAGCCGGGCGACCCGGCGCGAGCGCACTGGATCTTCGAGGAGCCGTTCTCGGCCGGCGTGCGCGCCGCGCTGCTGGACGGCGCCCGCGCGGCGGGCCATCCCGTCAGCGACGGCGGCTGCTACGGCCACGTCGACGGTCCCCGCTTCAACACCCGCGCGGAGATCCGCGGCCTCGCTGCCTGCGGCGTCACGGCCGTCAGCCAGACGGGCGGACCGGAGACGGTCCTCTGCGGCGAGCTGGCGCTGCCCTACGCGCTGATCGGCTTCGCGACCGACTACGCCAACGGCGTGATGCCGGGCGACCCGACGCCGGTCGAGGAGCTGACGCGGCTGCTCGCCGCCAGCAGCGGCGCCTTCGCGGCGACGCTCGCCGGCGCCGTCCCGGCGCTCGCGGCGGCGCCGCCCGCCGCGCCCGGCGTCGTCTACCGGATCGGAGACCAGTGAAGGCGGTCGTGGACACCGGCGACGATGCCCCGGTCTCGCATCTGATCGACCGCCGCGGTCGCTGCCGGCTCGCGTTCGAGCCCGTCGCCGACCTCGCGCGGGGCGTCGTCACGGGCTACGAGGCGGTCGAGCGCTTCCCCGCCGCGATGCGGCCCGAGGTGTGGCGCGCGGAGGCACTGCGCCGCGGGCTCGAGCCGGACCTCGACCTGTTCGTCCTCAGCTCGGTCCTGCAGGCGCGCGAGAGCCTGCCGGGGGACAGCTTCCTGTCGTTCAACATCCGCTCGCAGACGCTGCTGCACGCGCCGGTGCGGAAGCTGCTGATGAGCAGCGGACGGCTCGACAACCTCGTCGTCGAGCTGACGCCCCGCACGCCCGCCGGCGACGAGGACGCGCTCGCCGACGTGATCGGCGCGCTGCGGGGGCTCGGCGCCACGATCGCGCTCGACAACGTCGGCGCCGGCTACGCGTCGCTGCGCCACATCGCGGCCATGCGGCCGGAGTTCGTCAAGGTCGACCCGGCGTTCGTCCGCGGCGTCGACCGCGACGACGCGAAGCTCGCGCTGCTGGAGGCGATCGGCCAGATCGCGAGCCAGCTCGACGCGTGGATCGTCGCGCTCGGCGTCGAGACGATCGAGGAGCTGGACGCGCTCGTGCGGCTGCGCGTCCCGCTCGCCCAGGGCCCGCTCGTCGGCGTCCACGCGAAGACGCTGACGCGGGTCGGCTTCCCGCTCGCCGCCTACGTGCGCGAGCGCGGGATCGGCGCGACGCGGGCGGGCGCGCTGCTGGAGCTGCTGGAGCGGCCCGACCCGCTCGACGACGGCGCCGACCCGGAGGCGATCAGCGCGGCGCTGCGGGACGCCGGGGACCTGCACCACGTCGTCCTGGTCGACGCGCGCCGCCGCCCGGTCGCGCTGCAGGAGAGCGCGGCGTTCCGGCGCGGCGAGCCGCCGACCGACGACCTGCTGATCGTGACGCCGGCGGCGAAGCCGAACGAGCTGGCGCGCCGCGCGATGCTGCGGCCGCTGTCGACCCGCTTCGACCCGATCGTCTGCTGCGACGTGCGCGGCCGCTACCTCGGGATCGTGCGGATCGAGCGGCTCGTCACCGCGCTCGCCGCGTAGGGCGAGGCGTCAGGCGTCCGCCGGGGCGTCGTGGATGTTGGCCCGCACCTGCTCCACCACGGCGTCCGGGACCGTCGTCATGCCGTGGGCCTCCTGGGCGTGACGGGCGACCTGCTCGAGGATCGCCTGCTCGTTCTCGGCGCGGAAGCGAGTCGAGCAGTCCGGCACGACGGCGCCGCAGTAGAACTCCTTCATCACGATCTCCCTTGCAGTGGTCTTTCAGGCCCCGCGACAGCTGGGGGGCGGGGATTCGAACCCCGATAGCCGGCTCCAAAGGCCGGAGTCTTGCCATTAGACGACCCCCCAAGCGGGCACCGCGATTCTAATCGGCCGCCGCGCGGCTACGATGCGGGGCGTGACCGCTCCGGTCGTCGTCATTCTCGCGGCGGGCCAGGGAACGCGCATGCGCTCCACCACGCCGAAGCTGCTCCACCCGCTCTGCGGTCGACCCCTGCTCGCCTGGACGGTCGCGGCCGCCCGCGCCGCCGGCGCGGGGAAGGTCGTCGTCGTCGGCGGACCCGACCGCGCGCTCGCGCCCGGGCTCCCGGACGACGTCGTGCTGGCGGTCCAGGAGCACGCGCGCGGGACCGCCGACGCGGTCGCCGCCGCCGCCGCCGAGATCGACCGCGAGCAGCCGGTGATCGTCCTGAACGGCGACGTGCCGCTCGTCACCGCCGCCGCGCTGCGCGAGCTCGCCGACGCCCACGAGGCGGACGCCGCGGCAGCCACGATGCTGACGATGGTGCTGCCCGACCCGTCCGGCTACGGCCGCGTCGTGCGCGGGCCCGACGGCTCCGTCGAGCGCGTCGTCGAGACGAAGAAGCCGGGCGACGCGACGCCGCTGGAGCTGGAGATCCGCGAGGTCAACGGCGGCGTCTACGCCTTCCACGGCGGCGACCTGCTCGACGCGCTCGCCGAGGTCCGGCCCGACAACGCGCAGGGCGAGCTGTACCTGCCCGACGTGCTGCCGCTGCTGCGGGCGCGCGGCCGGCGCGTCGGCGCGCACGTCGTCGACGACCCCGCGCTCGCGCTCGGCGTCAACGACCGCCGCGACCTCGCGGTCGTCGCCGCGATCGCGCAGAGCCGCATCCACGCCGAGCACCTCGCGGCCGGCGTGACGATCGTCGACCCCGGCTCGACCGTCATCGACCACGGCGTCGAGATCGCGGCCGACACCGTGATCGCGCCGTTCAGCTCGCTGCTCGGCGCGACCCGGATCGGGCCCAGCTGCCTGGTCGGCCCGCTGACGACGCTGATCGACGCCACGCTCGGGGCGCGCGTCACGATCCCGCACTCCTACGTGACTGGCGGCGAGCTGCGCGACGACGCGAAGGTTGGCCCGTTCGCCTACATCCGCCCCGGCACGGTGCTGCACGAGGGCGCGAAGGCCGGCACCTTCGTCGAGATCAAGAACTCGCAGATCCACGCCAGCGCGAAGGTCCCGCATCTCTCCTACATCGGCGACGCCGACGTGGGGGCGGGGACGAACCTCGGCGCCGCGACGATCACCGCCAACTACGACGGCCGCCTCAAGCACCGCACGACGATCGGCGAGCACGTGCGCACCGGCGTCGACACCACCTTCGTGGCCCCGGTCACGATCGGCGACGGCGCCTGGACCGCCGCCGGCTCCGTCATCACCCAGGACGTCGCGCCCGGCGCGCTCGGGATCGCCCGCTCGCGCCAGAGAAACATCGAGCAGTACAGCGACCGCACCAAGGAACGCGAGGAACCATGAGTGTGCAACTTCCCCAGGTCACGTCTCCCCTCGCGCGTACACTCGCGAACGAGATGAGTTCAGCCGTGCCGCAGGAGCGAATCCAGAGTCACCTCGACATCGGCTACGACAAGCGCCTCATGCTGTTCGGAGGCCGCGCGCACGAGCAGTTGGCCGCCGACATCGCCGGCAAGCTCGGCGTCGAGCTGGGCACGGTCACGACCAAGACCTTCACGAACGGCGAGGTCTACTGCCGCTACGAGGAGTCGATCCGCGGCGCGGACGTCTTCATCGTCCAGCCGATCTGCGGGAACCCCCAGACGGGCATCACGCCGAACGACGCGCTGATGGAGCTGCTGGAGATGGTCGACGCGGCCGTCGGCGGCTCGGCCCACCGCGTGATCGCGGTCTGTCCCTGGTACGGCTACTCGCGCCAGGACAAGAAGTCGGCCCCGCGCGAGCCGATCAGCGCCCGCCTCGTCGCGCGCATGCTGGAGACCGCCGGGATCGACCGGATCCTCACGATGGACCTCCACTCCGGCCAGATCCAGGGCTTCTTCCAGAAGCCGTGCGACCACATGACGGCGATGTGGATGCTGACGAAGTACTTCGCCGACCAGGCGCTCGAGGATCTGGTCGTCGTCTCGCCGGACGTCGGCCGCGCGAAGCTGAACACGAAGTTCGCCGCGACGATCGGCGCCGAGCTGGCGATCCTCAACAAGGAGCGCCCGGCCCAGCAGGTCGCCGAGATCGGCTACGTGATCGGTGACGTGAAGGGCAAGACGGCGATCCTCGTCGACGACATCATCGACACCGCCGGGACGCTCAGAGCGGCCGCGCAGACGGTGCGCGACGCCGGCGCCACCCGCGTCCTCGCGGCCGCGACGCACGGCGTCTTCTCCGGCAGCGCGTGGGAGAACCTGGCGGCCGCCGACTTCGACGAGATCGTCGTCACCGACACGATTCCGCTGCGGCCCGGCGCGCCCGACAACATCACCGTGCTGCCGACCGCCGAGCTGCTGTCGAACTCGATCCGCCAGATCTTCACCGACGGCTCCGTCAGCGAGGTCTTCCGCGGTGAGAACCAGCTCTTCTAACCGCGCCGGCCACCGCGACCGCGTCTGATCGGATGGCCGACGAGGCCGCGCGGCTGATGGACCTGCTCGGCCTCGACGAGGACGAGCTGACGACCGTGCTGGCGGTCGATCCGCTGACGCTGCTCTCGGGCCAGCTCGACCACCGGCCCGAGCTGGGGATCCTGCTCGCCCTGCTGGCGGAGGCGGAGGAGCGCGCCGGCTCCCCGACGCTGCGCCGCTGGGTGCGCGCGACGGGTCCGCGCGGGCGGCCGCTCGACCACCTGCTGGCGCGGGACTTCGCGGCCTTCGAGGACACGCTCGCCGAGTTGGCCGAGCGCGGCTTCGTGCTGCGCGGCGGCGGCTGAGCGCCGCCGGCGGCTCACTTCTTCTCTTCCGGCTCCTTCTCGCCCGGCCAGGCGCCGATCACGTGCTGGAAGCCTCTCGCCCCGGCGCGGTCGACGACCGCCTTGACGGCGGAGAAGGTCGCGCCCTGGAGGACGGCGGCCGCGAGGACGCGGCCCCAGCTGGTGTGCTCGACGGTCGGCTTCGGCGGGGCCTCGTCGTCGACGGCGCTCCAGAGCGCGTCGAAGATGCGGCGCGCGAGCAGGCCGCCGACGATGCCCGCGATGAGCCCGAACGGCTTGTAGAGCAGCTTCATGAATGGCAGCCTACCCGTCGCCTCGGTTGGCCATCTGTCGATCGACGCGCGCCGGCGCGCCGCCTATCCTGGGGAATCGACGAACTTCCAAGGACGGTGACGCGATGAGCGAGGATCCGGCGGACGAGCTGCTGCAGCGTGCGCTGCTCGACGCCTCCGACGCGGCCGCGGTGTCGCTGGCGGTCGGCGGGCTGCCCGTCAGCGAGAGCGTGACCGTGATCTTCCACGGCCGCCGTGACCTGGGGACGATCCAGACCTACGTCGCCCCCGGACGCCATGGCGCCGGCTCGCGCGTCGCCCCGAGCGACCTCCTGCGGGTGCCGTGCGACCTCGACCTCGCCGACGCGGAGGACCGCGCCGCCGCCGAGCTGCTCTACCTCGAGCAGGCGACCGCGCTGCGCGACGCGCTGGTCGGCGCCGACACGGTCCTGTCGGTCTGGCGCGAGCCGCTGGAGGACCTGGTCGGCAGCGACGTCGGGATCGACCGCTCGCTCCAGCTGCGGGTCGCGCTGCCGGCGCACCGGCTGCTGCCGATCGCGCTCGTCGCGCCCGAGCGCCAGCTCGTCGTCGCGCCCGTCTGCGGCGCGCGGACGCTGGCGGAGGGCCGTCCGCCGCTCGGGATCGCGTGCGCCCAGCAGGACCTCGCCCGCGTCTATCCGCTGCCCGACGACCCGGAGCGCTGCCTCGGCGACTTCCTCGAGCTGGCCGACGCCCACGCGCACGAGCTGGCCGAGCGGCTGGAGCACCAGGAGGCGTCGGTCGAGCGCTTCCTGGAGCTGAGCGGCGACGAGTGATCCGCGCACGCGCGGTCGTCTCCGCGCGTATGTCAGGAAGCTGACACCGGCGGGGGACCACCGCAACTCGCCGGACCCTGCCGTACTCTGCTCCGTTCGATGCGCCGTCGTCCCCCGTCCTCGTCGCTGCTCGCGGCGCTCGTCCTGGTCGCCCTCGCCTTCGCGCTCGCCGCGAGCAGCGCGGTCGCCGACGAGCCCGCCACGACCACGCCGACCACCCCGGCCCCGGGCCCGCCCGTCACGCAGCCGACGGCGCCGCCGACGGCTGCCGCGACGGTCCCGAACGGCAAGCCGCTCTACTCCTACGGGCAGCTCGCGCGCGTCGTCGTGAACGGTCCCTGGCTGTTCCGCCTCGACGCCGCGAACGCCGGCCTCAAGCAGCGCTTCTACGACCAGACGACGACGACCGGCTGGAGCACCGTCTCGGTCCCGAACGCCTGGAACGCGAAGGACGACAGCGTCGCCAGCTTCACCGGCTCGACCGGCTGGTACCGCAAGGAGTTCAGACTGCCGCCGGCGCCGAGAACGACCACCGTCGACCCGAAGACGAAGAAGAGAACGACGACGACCGCGCAGCTCTCCTACGTGCTGCGCTTCGAGTCGGTCAACTTCAACGCCACGATCTGGCTCAACGGACGCCAGATCGCGACCCACGAGGGCGGCTACCTGCCGTTCGAGGTGCGGCTCCCGAACGTCGACCCGACGGGCGTCAACCGGCTCGTCGTGCGCGTCGACAACCGCCGCAACCTGAGCGAGCAGACCGGCTCCCGCTCCGACCACCCGGTTCCCGCCGGGGGCTGGTGGAACTACGGCGGGATCCTGCGCGAGGTCTATCTGCGGACCGTCAACCGGATCGACATGACGAACGTGAACGTCGCGACGAAGCTGCCGAACCCGTCCGGCGCGGCGACCGTCACGACGAGCGCCGACCTGCGCAACGCCACCGGCAGCCCGCAGCTCGTGCACCTGACCGGCAAGTACGGCTCCGTCCCGCTCGACTTCGGCAGCCGCACGATCCCCGCCGGCCAGACGCTGACCGTCAGCCGCACGATCACGATCGCCCATCCGAAGCTGTGGTCGCCGGCCCATCCGAACCTCTACGACGTGAACCTGAGCGCGTCGGCGGAGCAGCCGGGGGAGACGAAGCCGGTCGCGGCCGTCGCCGGCTACCACCTCGAGTCCGGCATCCGCACGATCGTCGTGAACCACAAGACCGGCCAGCTGCTGCTGAACGGCCAGGTGCTCCACTTCCGCGGCGTCGCGATCCACGAGGACACGCTCAACAGCGGCGCCGCGATGGACAACGCGACGCGCGCGAGACTGATGTCGCTGACGAGAGACGTCGGCGCGACGCTCGTGCGCTCCCACTACCCGCTGCATCCCGAGTTCCAGGAGCTGGCCGACAGAGAGGGCCTGCTGCTGTGGTCCGAGGTGCCGGCGATGTACCAGCTGCCGGAGACGCTGCTGGGGCGGACCGAGTACCGCAACCTCGCCTTCCAGGAGCTGACCGCGAACGTGCTGGAGAACCGCGCGCACCCGTCGGTCGCGATCTGGTCGGTCGGCAACGAGATGCCGAGCGTCGTCGGCACCAACCAGGCCAGATACATCGCCGACGCGACCAAGCTCGTGAAGTCGCTCGACCCGACCCGTCCGGTCGCGCTCGCGTTCGCCGGCCACCCCAAGGCGGGCTGCCAGGCCGGCTACGGGCCGGTCGACATGCTCGGGATGAACGACTACTTCGGCTGGTACACCGGCGTCGGCGGCAACATCGCCGACCAGGACGACCTCTCCGCCTACCTCGACGCGATCCGCAAGTGCTACCCGAACAAGGCGCTCGCGGTGACCGAGTACGGCGCCGAGGCGAACCGCGACGGGCCGGTCGAGGAGAAGGGCACCTACAGATTCCAGGATGCCTTCATCCAGTACCACCTCGGCGTCTTCGACTCGAAGCCGTGGCTCAGCGGCAGCGTCTACTGGGCGCTGCAGGAGTTCCGCGTCAAGCCGTACTGGAGCGGCGGCAACCCGTGGCCGGACTCGCCGATCCACGCGAAGGGCCTCGTCCGGCTCGACTGGACGAGAAAGCCGGCGTACGACCTCGTCAGAGCGGCCTACCGCGCGACGGTCCAGCTGCTCCCGCGCAAGCTCGACCTGAAGTTCCCGAAGCGCACCTAGCGGGCGCGGCGCGACTCAGTGGTCGGCGCGCTGCGGGGTGCGGACCGGCGCCGGGGCGTGAGCCGGACGGCGCTCGGTGGGAGGCAGCAGGTCGGCGAGGCGACCGCGCTCGCGCAGCCGCACACGGGCCGGCACGGCGTCCGGCAGCGGGATGCCGCCGCCGCCCGGGCCGTTCGGCACGAGGGGGCCGAGCCGGTCGTTGCCGCCGCCGCCGTCCTCGTCCTCGCCGGGCTGGCTCCAGGACGGGAGCGGGTCCTCGCGCAGGAAGGGCAGGAGCAGCACCGCGGCGCAGGCGAAGCCCAGCAGATGGAGCCCACCGAGGAGGATCACGAGGAGCGTCTCGTCGGCCATGGCCTCCAGCGTAGCGCCGTCGGGCCGCCTGTGGCGATGAAATTCGCTACTCTTCGCCGTCGCTCATGGCTGCTCAAGAGACCACACTCACCGTCGCGCCCCGTGACGTCGAGGGCTCGCGCTCCACGCGCCGCCTCCGCCGCACCGGGTTCGTGCCCGGCATCGTCTACGGAGGTGGCGCCGAGCCGCTGCCGTTCCAGGTCGACGCCCGCACGCTGCGCCAGGCGCTCGCCCACGGCGGCGCCGTCATCACGCTCACGCTCGAGGGCGGCGAGTCCACCCCGGTCGTGCTGAAGGACCACCACCGTCACCCGGTCACCGGGAACATGCTCCACGTCGACCTGCTGCGCGTCGACCTGAGCGAGAGAATCACCGCGACGGTCGTGCTCGACCTCGTCGGCGCCGACGACGCCCCCGGCGTCAAGGCCGGCGGCGTGCTCGAGCAGGTCACGCGCGAGCTGAACATCGAGGCGCTTCCGAACGCGATTCCGGATCTGCTCCACCACGACGTCTCGGCCGCCGAGATCGGCGACACGATCACGCTCGACGCGATCGCCGCCCCCGAGGGCGTCACCCTTCTCGACGATCCCGAGACGGTCATCGTGACCGTGACCCCGCCGCGCCTCTCGACCGAGGCCGACGACGAGATCGAGCAGGAGACCGAGGTCGTCGGCGAGAGAGCCGCCGGCGAAGGCGAGTCCAGCGGCTCCTAGCCGCTGGGCCGGTCTCACGCCGCGATGCGCCTCGGCGGCGCGACGAAGGCCGACTGGCTGCTCGTCGGGCTCGGCAACCCGGGTGCGGAGTACGCGCGCACCCCGCACAACATCGGCTTCGACGTCGCCAACCTGCTGGCAGCGCGCTGGGGCCTGCCGAAGGCGAAGGCGAGATACGCGGGCCTGATCACCGACGGCCGCGTCGGGACGCCCGGCGTCGGCACGCCGACGCCGCGGGTCGCGCTGCTGCTGCCGCAGACGTACATGAACGACGCCGGCCGCTCGGTCGGCCCCGCCCGCGGCGCGCTGAAGGTCCCGCTCGACCGCGTGCTCGTGCTGCACGACGAGATCGACCTGCCGTTCGGCGAGATCCGCACCCGCGTCGGCGGCGGGCTCGCCGGCCACAACGGCTTGAAGTCGCTCAGACGCGAGTTGGGCAGCGCCGACTTCGCGCGCGTGCGGATCGGCGTCGATCGCCCGGCGAGCACCGATCCCGAGATCGTCGCCGCCTACGTGCTGGGCAGATACCGGCAGTCCGCCGACGAGGTGCGCGAGCTGGTCGAGCGCGCGGCCGACGCGGCGGAGCGGATCGTGCTGGGGGAGCGCGAGCCGTGAGCGCCGAGGCGCCAGCCGCAGCTTTAGCGGTCGTGAACCAAGGCCGCGTAGACTAGATCTCGTGCACCGGGCCGCGCTCTCGCGCGGTCGTTCGTGCTGCCCTCACCCATGCTTGCATCGCTTCTCGCCTATGCCGCCGACGATCCGGCCACGACCGCGCTTGCGCGGGATGGCGGCCGTGCGTTCGTCTCCGCGTCGCTGCGGCCCTACGTGGTCGCCGCGCTCGCCCAGCAGGATCCCGGGCGCCCGCTGCTGGTGGTGGCGGGCGACGACCGCCAGGCGCGCGACCTCGCCGCCGACCTGCGCACCTGGCTGAGCCCGCGGCCGGTCCGCTTCTACCCCTCGCGCGGCGTCGCCTACGAGTCGCACCTGGCGCCGCCGCCGCACCTCGTCGGCCTGCGCGTCGCGGCGCTCGACGCGCTCGCCCCCGACGCCGCCGCGGAGAGCGCGCCGGTCGTCGTCGTGAGCGCCGTCGCGCTGTCGGAGAAGGTGCCGGACCCGAGCCTGCGCCCGCGCGGCTTCACGCTCAAGCTCGGCGACCTGCTCGACCTCGACGAGTG